>JAFDAR010000027.1 GCA_019313735.1 Deltaproteobacteria bacterium
ACTGAAGAACATGTCCGTCTGCACGCTGGAGATGAGCAGGAGGCTCTATCCAGGATTACCAGACCACAAGCTCGATACGGTCTACCGGCACCTCTTCGGCGAGATCAGGAAGGATACTCAGAGACACCGGGCCCTCGATGACGCACGGATGGCCGCGCGGATATGGATGGAGATGGTAAAGCGATGAACGATGGATCGAAAGGCTATTACCAATACTGGGGTAAGGCAGATATAGCAGATGGCCGCTACCACCTTCTGCCCTATCACTGCCTCGATGTGGCAGCTGTGGGCAGGGGGTTGCTGTGTAATGATGAACGCCTGCACCGCATGCTGGCGGACATGACAGGGGTCGAAGAGGGCGTCATCGAAAACTGGTTGATGCTTTTTCTTGCCCTCCATGACGTGGGTAAATTTTCGGAAGGGTTCCAGAATTTGAGAAGCGACCTTTTTCTGAAACTCCAAGGCCGTTCTAGTGAAAAATCCTATTCTGTACGACATGATTCTCTCGGATATCTCATTTGGGAAAAACGACTATGGGATATAGTATGGGCTGAAGGATTTTTGGGTCTTGACTCCTCGGAAAGCGAAAAAAGATCGTGGGAGAGGACATTCGATTGCTTCGCACAAGCTGTCACCGGCCACCATGGAAAGCCCCCCGAAAAAGAGGGCGCTAATCACTTAAGGCTTCCATTTAACAGGTACTTCGGAACGGTTGAAACGGCCGCATCTGAAGAATTTGTTCGTGATGTCGGAAAACTGTTCAGCAGAGGGGAAATGATGCAGTTCAGTCTTTCTCCCAAAGGACTCCGGTGCAGCATCCAAAGGGCATCGTGGATACTTGCCGGAATAGCTGTACTTAGCGACTGGATTGCGTCGGGGTATTATCCATTTCATATGGAGCCTATGTCCCTTGAAAAATACTGGCACCAGTATGCCGGTCCGGGAGCAAAAGAGGCAATAGAAAAAGCGGGGATTTTTCCCGCTAAGGCGAACAGCACTACTTCATTCAGTAACCTTTTTCCATATATCGAAAACCCGACGCCTCTGCAGAAACAGACCGCAACCTGCCAAATCAAGAGCGGCTCACAGTTGTTTATACTTGAGGATATGACAGGAACAGGGAAGACCGAAGCCGCCTTGATACTTGCAAGCAGGCTTATGAATAGGGGACGCGGATCCGGCATATATGTTGCGCTCCCCACCATGGCAACCGCAAACGCAATGTATGACCGGTTGGCCCCGGCCTACCGAAAACTGTTTACGGATGAATCGATACCTTCTCTTGTGCTTGCCCATAGCGCACGTCATTTGTCAGGAGCGTTTCGAGAATCCATCCTTGCTAAGAAGGTGACAACGGATTCCAGCTACGATAAGGGCGATGATTCTGCAACGGCCACCTGTTCATCATGGATTGCGGATAACCGCAAGAAATCATTACTGGCCGATGTCGGTGTTGGCACACTAGATCAGGCCCTGCTCGCTGTTTTGCCCTCCCGGCATCAATCTCTGCGGTTGCTGGGGCTTTCGAGACATATCTTGATTGTCGATGAAGTTCACGCATATGATTCATACACACTTATGTTACTGAAGAATCTTCTTCGGTTCCATTCAGCTATGGGCGGGAGCGCCATACTCCTGTCGGCTACCCTACCTATTGGAGTCAGGCAGGATCTGATTGACAGTTTCAGCGAAGGGATGGGCATTACACCGGCGAGTCTTGACAAGAGGGATGCCTATCCGCTCTTTACGCATCTTTCTTCCAATGAAACGATAGAAGCTCCAGTCGAAGCACATACAAGCGCCAAGGGCTCTTTTGACATCAAACTTATACATAATTCCACAGAAGTGGAAGATATTGTTGTGGATTCTGCAAGCAGCGGGCGATGTGTATGCTGGATTCGCAATACCGTGGATGATGCAACAGATGCGTATGAAGCATTGAAAGGTAGAATAGATCCATTGCGATTGATCCTGTTTCACGCGCGATTTGCGATGGGAGATCGCCTCTCAATCGAAGAAAAGGTGTTAAAGGCCTTCGGAACAACGAGTGCCTCCAATGATCGCAAAGGAAAAGTTCTTATCGCAACGCAGGTAGTGGAGCAATCCCTTGATCTTGATTTTGACGTAATGGTCACAGACCTTGCGCCGATGGATCTGATTATCCAGCGAGCAGGAAGGCTCCATCGTCATAAGCGCGATATCCACGGAAACCTGATAGCTAATTGGGATGTACCGGATCAGCGAGGGAGACCATGCCTAAACATTTTTTCGCCGCACCTTGATATAGAAATAAAGGGTGACTGGTATAAATCTGTGTTTCCAAGAGCTGCCTGGGTTTATACAAGCCATGGCCGATTGTGGCTGACGGCAACCTTGCTGGATAAAAACGGGGGGTGGACAATGCCGGATGATGCTCGGGAGCTAATAGAAGCAGCTTTTTCCGATGAGGCTGAAACGACAATTCCCATGCCCTTGCAGGAGCGAGACATGGAATCAGACGTGCAGGCTATGGTTAGCCGGTCTCTTGCAAGGATAAATGCACTGAAATTGGAGGATGGGTATAGTGTTACACCAAATCAATGGCTTGACGATACTCAGGCAATGACGCGGCTTGGCGAGATAACGACGACGATAAGGCTGGCAAGATGGGATGGAAAAGTATTGAGGCCCTGGCACGACAGTGGAGACTTCCCCTGGAACCTGAGCCAGGTTAATATAAACGCCAAAAGGGTTTGCTCTGAAATGGAATATAAGGATGATGAGTTGGCCAAGGAGGTGCAATCCCTGAAAATATATTTTGCTGACCGGGGGAAGTGGACAGTCCTCGTTCCTTTGACAGAACGTGAAGATGGGTGTTGGCAGGGATACGCAAAAAACATGCAAGACGAAAGGGTCACGTTGCTGTATTCACCGGATACCGGTTTGAGATTTTACAAAAAGGAGAAATAATATGGAGTTAAACCTGATAGAGGAGAGATGGATTCCCATACGCAGGAAGAGCGGTAAGGAAGAACAAATTGCCCCGTGGGAGATCACAGATTCCCACGAATCCGATCCCGTTATATCGCTGAATGCGCCCAGACCCGATTTTAACGGCGCTCTGATTCAGTTTCTCATAGGACTGGTTCAGACAGCGGCGGCCCCGGAAGATGAGAATGAATGGGAAGAGCGTTTCGATGCGCCACCTTCACCAAATGAGCTTAAAGTTGCCTTCGAATCGGTTAAACATGCCTTTAACTTGGGAGGAAATGGGGAACGTTTCATGCAGGACTTTGATAGATTAGAAACCGTACCGCAAAATATTTCCGGTCTCCTGATAGACTCTCCCGGCGAAAACACCCTGAAAAACAACGCTGATCATTTTATAAAACGAGATAATATCAATTATATGTGCCCATCATGTGCTGCGACAGCGCTTTTCGCTCTTCAGACAAACGCGCCCACGGGAGGCGTGGGCCATCGGGTTTCCCTTCGAGGTGGTGGGCCTCTGACGACGCTTGTTGCGGGGGTTGGTGGAGGATTGGACAGCCTGTGGCGAACTGTCTGGCTGAACATTATCGAAAAAGATGATTTTCTCAGAATCTGCTGTAATCCCAAAAAGAAAGACGAGTCTGATATTTTTCCCTGGATGGCAAAAACACGAACCAGTGAAAAAGACTCTGGATGTACCACTACACCGGAAGATATTAATCCTGCACAGATGTTCTGGGGAATGCCACGGCGTATCCATTTGAACATCGGCGATGCAAAACCAGGAATATGTGATATATGTGGCTGTGCCACCGATATAGCCATCAAATCATACCGGACAAAGAACTATGGAGTACAATATGCTGGCCCGTTTTTACACTCCCTCTCTCCTCACAGCAGACAGGATGGCAGTCCATTTCCTGTTCACGCACAACCGGGTGGTGTGACCTATCGGCACTGGCTTGGTTTTGTGCAGGAAGATAGAAAGAGAAACCGGGAACCTGCTTTTGTGGTTCACAAATTTCGGGCTCGTCCTCGCCAAAGCGATGACGTGGTCTTTCGCCTTTGGGCATTTGGATACGACATGGACAACATGAAGCCACGTTGCTGGTACGAATCAACTATGCCGCTCCTGCCTCTCGGGAAGAAAATACGTGAAGAATACGAGAGTGATATTGCCAACATGGTCGTGGCCGCTTCGGAAGTTGCCAAGAATCTTAGGAGTTGTGTGAAAACAGCGTGGTTTAAGAGGACTAAGGATAAAAAGGGGGACATGAGCTTTATTGGTGCCCGTTTCTGGCAGAATACAGAAGAGAATTTTTATGACGCATTACACAATTTGAAAATATCCCTCGAAGAAGGGAATGAATGTGGTTTGATTCGCCAGGGCTGGCATAAACTCATCTACCAAACTTCACTGTCTCTATTCGACGAAGTCGCTTGGAACGGTCCGGTGGAGGATGCCGATCCGAAGCGGATTGTCCTGGCACGACATGAACTTGAGAAAAAAAATAATAGTAAAAAGATCAGGGAAGAACTGCTTGATCTGCCAAAAAAATCGTAGCAAAACCTGTTTTTTGAGATTCTTTTACAACGAAAGGAGGTGTTTTTATGGATGACAAAAAGTATATCAGATTTTTGCAGGATTCGCCGGAGAGCAAAGCATTGCTTGGTTGGTGGCGCGGGTTGGAAAATAATCGGGGTGATCGCGCCGCCCTTCGCCGCTGCCGCAAGCTCACAGAAGTGGTGTTTGTTCCATCTTATCACCATTTGAGGCAGGAATTGCTCCGTCTCGGATATGTGGTAAACAGTGAGGGGCTGGCGATAGTCGTGGGCCTTGCAGCACGTATAAAGGAAAACAGCAACCAATACACTATTGCAAATCAGATGGCTCTTCATGTTGCGAACGGCTCTGCCAGAGTAAGTGGTTTGCGCTTCCGGCGGCTGCTTAAAATCCAGGACAGAGATAAATTATATCCCGCCATGATTCGTATCGTGGCATTGCTTAACAGTTCGCTAAACCTTGTAAATCTTGCCAGCAGCGTTTACTGGTGGAATGATCTTACAAGAAAGAATTGGGCATTTGATTATTACACAAACGCTCCATCAGAAAAATAATTTTCTTAGAAAGGAGAAAAACATGAGTAGATTTATACAATTGCACTTGCTTACTTCGTATCCTCCGTCAAATCTTAACCGGGATGACCTGGGACGTCCCAAGACCGCAGTGATGGGAGGCAAAACGCGTCTTCGCATTTCATCACAGAGTCTTAAACGCGCATGGCGTATGTCAGATGTCTTTGAAAAAGCGCTAGGAGATCATATAGGCACCAGAACAAAACGTATGGGATTGAAAATTTATAATTCTTTATTGGAAAAAGGCGTGTCTGAAAGAAATGCTATGGACTGGGCAAAAAAGATTGCCAATGTTTTTGGAAAGTTAGGAGAACATACCAAGAAAGAGAAAGAGGATATTGCTACATTACCTGAAGATAAACGAAAGAAAAAAGAGCTGGAAGAACTGGAAATAAAACAACTTGCCCACTTCAGTCCTGAAGAAGAGAATGCCATAAATGCTCTGATTGGCAAATTGGTACGAGGCAGCAATGGACCGGATGAAGATGACCTCACACTCTTGACAAAAAAACAAAGTGCCGTAGATATCTCGATGTTTGGAAGAATGCTTGCGGACAGTCCAGTTTATAACATTGAGGCAGCTGTTCAGGTTGCCCATGCGATAACCGTTCATGAAGTCGCGGTTGAAGACGATTATTTCACCGCTGTTGATGATCTGAACGAAGGCGAAGAAGACATGGGTGCCGGACATATTGGTGAAACAGAATTCGCGGCAGGTGTGTATTATCTATATGTGTGTATAAATAAAGAACTCCTGATGGAAAATCTTAACGGTAACAAAGAGCTTACCGACAAAGCTGTTGCCGCCCTTGTTGAAGCGGCAGCGAAAGTGGCGCCGACAGGCAAACAGAACAGTTTTGCCTCCCGCGCTTATGCTTCGTACATTATGGTTGAAAAGGGTAACCAGCAGCCCCGCTCACTTTCTGTTGCATACCTGAAGCCGGTACGCGGGGATAACGGGAGCGGTGTGATGGCCGTTGCGATAAGAGAGATGGAAGAAAACCGAAGCAGAATGGAAAAAGTATATGGTCCATGCGCCGATGACTGTAAAAGCATGAACGCGGAGGCGGGTAAAGGCAACTTGGAAGAAATAATCAACTTTACAAAGGAGTAAGCCCATGCGTGAATATCTTATGTTCAGACTCTACGGTCCAATGGCATCATGGGGAGATATAGCGGTGGGCGAGTACCGGTCGAGCTTTGCGCATCCGAGCAAGTCGGCGGTAATGGGTATCCTTGCCGCTGCCGTGGGTCTGCGTCGCGAAGAAGAAGACAAACAGCGGCAATTTGCCAGTTCATACGGCTTTGCAGTACAGGTTCGTGCCGCCGGAACGCTATTGCGGGATTACCACACAATACAGGTGCCGCCGAAACAAAAGGGTGTAAAGCATGCTACACGTCGTTCAGAGCTTTTGTCCCCCAAATTGAACACCATTCTTTCAAATCGCGACTATCGCTGTGATGCCTTTTATACTATTGCAATCTGGGATTTCATCGAACATCCTCCTTATAGTCTTGCTGAACTTGCCTTATCTCTCGCGTGTCCGGTATTTACCCTTTATCTTGGGCGCAAATCATGTCCACCGGCGCTTCCTGTACAGGCTTGCACAATAAAGGCTGAAAACCTGAAGCAGGCCTTTTTGAATGTTGACTTCCCTGATAAAAACATCCCTTCCGGTTTGCCAGAGAGTGGACATATTGCGACCTACTGGGAAGGTAATGATAGCGGTTTTGAAAGCCAACATGTCATCATTCGTCGTGATAAACCGACAAGCCGCCGTCGGTGGCAGTTCACGGATCGTGAAGAGCGATATGCGGGCGTTGCTCCAGGGAAGGAGGGATAGACTATGTATATAAGCAGGATTCAATTAAAGCACGATACGCCAAATGTAAAAGAACTTGTGCGATTGTTGAGCGGTGATGGATATCATGTACATCGTCTCATCTGGAACCTTTATGAGGACACCAATGAGAGAAAAAGGGATTTTCTTTACAGGCAGGAGGGAGACGGGGTTTGGCCCTTCTTCTATGCGGTATCGGAACGTTTTCCCATAGACAAAACCGGTATGTGGCAAATTGATTCGAAGACCTACTCTCCGAAATTATTGAAAGGGCAGTTACTATCCTTTATCATTCGTGTCAATCCGATTCGAGCAAAAAGAGATAAACAAAACAAACTGCACAGACATGATATTGTGATGGATGCAAAAACCAAAAAAAAGCAAGTAGGAAAAGAGTCGAGCGGAAAAACACCATTAGCGGACATAGTACAGGAAGAAGGCACGAAATGGCTTGAAGGGCGTTCGGGAAGGTATGGTTTTTCCATAGATCACAACCATGTTCGCTCAGACGGATACCGACAACACGTTGTATATAAAAGAAAATCCACATCTCCGATTCGCTTCAGTACGCTGGATATCGGCGGAGTCCTTACAGTTATTGAACCAGAACTCTTTGTGAAAACGCTATATAAGGGCATCGGTCCAGCCAAGGGCTTTGGATGCGGAATGATGATGGTGAAAAAGATATGAATATCCTGTCCCCTCTAAAACCGATACCGATAAAGGATCGTATTTCTATCCTTTTTCTACAGAAGGGCAATCTGGACGTGCTCGATGGTGCTTTTGTGGTGGTCGACAAAACTGGAGTGCGCACCCACATTCCTGTCGGAGGAGTTGCCTGTCTGATGCTTGAACCGGGAACGAGGGTTTCGCACGCCGCAGTTACCTTGGCATCCCGCGTTGGCTGTCTCCTTGTCTGGATCGGAGAAGCCGGGGTCCGTCTTTATGCCTCAGGGCAGCCGGGCGGCGCCCGGTCGGATCGCTTATTATATCAGGCGAAACTCGCACTGGACGATGCTGCCCGTTTGAAAGTTGTTAGAAAGATGTATGCCCTGCGTTTTAAGGAAGAGCCTCCGGCAAAACGTAGTGTCCAGCAATTGCGGGGGATCGAAGGTGTTCGGGTTCGTAAGATGTATGAACTTCTTGCGCGGCAATACAAGGTTCAGTGGAAGAGCCGGAACTATAACCATACGCAGTGGGAAAGTGGTGACGTGCCCAACAGGTGTCTCAGCTCAGCAACTGCCTGTCTCTATGGTATTTGCGAGGCGGCAATCCTTGCGGCGGGGTACGCCCCGGCTGTTGGGTTCATTCATACGGGTAAGCCTCAATCCTTTGTATATGACATTGCCGATATCTTCAAATTTGAGACTGTCATTCCTATCGCGTTCAGAATTGCCGCGAAAAAGCCCCGCAATCCAGAGCGGGATGTGCGACTTGCCTGTCGAGATGTTTTCAGGCAAACACGGCTGCTTCGCCGAATTATCCCTACAATTGAGGAAGTATTGGCGGCAGGAGAAATAGCAAGGCCAATCGCTCCTGATGAGGCTGTGGAGATTGCAATACCGAATAAGGAGGGCATAGGTGATGCTGGTCATCGTGGTTGAAAATGTGCCGCCTCGTCTTCGGGGCCGTCTGGCATTGTGGCTTCTGGAAATAAGAGCCGGTGTATATGTGGGTAAGGTATCACGACGTATACGTGAAATGATATGGGAACAGGTAGAAACAGGTGTCGATGAAGGAAACGCCGTTATGGTTTGGGCGACCAATACCGAATCAGGGTTTGATTTTCTGACCCTTGGAGCAAACCGCCGCATTCCCGTCGAAATGGACGGGATAAAACTGGTCTCATTTCTGCCTGAATCGAGTGAAGTGTTATCATAAAATATGGGACTGAAAACCTAGCATATGATTGGTAGATTTATACGATCTTTGAAAACTGAATATTGTCGAAGAGATACAACAAGTATGTTCCCCGCACTGGTTAGCATATTAATGTTCCCCGCACTTGCGGGGATGAACCGATGTTAAATTTCATCTTCGCCTTGCAACCACAATGTTCCCCGCACTTGCGGGGATGAACCGATCATAAAAATGCAAAAATTCATCCTACACAAATGTTCCCCGCACTTGCGGGGATGAACCGGGTGAATCATTATCCATTACCGAGAAAAAACTATGTTCCCCGCACTTGCGGGGATGAACCGGGTTTGCGCCGTACCATGACGCGATTGAACGCATGTTCCCCGCACTTGCGGGGATGAACCGTAACGTACGCTGAATTGCTTGATGTTGGAGAGATGTTCCCCGCACTTGCGGGGATGAACCGCAATTATTAAGGCGGTGAAGGAGAGGTTGAGAATGTTCCCCGCACTTGCGGGGATGAACCGAAATAGGCGAGATAATAGAATAATAAAGTACAATGTTCCCCGCACTTGCGGGGATGAACCCGCCAAGGAGAAAGTTAGATACG
>JAFDAR010000310.1 GCA_019313735.1 Deltaproteobacteria bacterium
ACAACTCCTTCTCCAGCCTTATCGGAGTGTTGAGTCTTATGGGCTTGAGAGAAAGCTGTGGACTTGGCACAGACTGGATAAATCAATTAAAAAAATTGGGTGGTTCGCTTTTGACTATTCTGTTTGGCTTATTAAACACGGGATTAAGCTGTCTGCGGCTGTTTAAAATCAAAAACCACTATGATTTATGGAATTTTTATCCGGACTGGCTTATCGCATTGAACATCCTTTTCATGATAACGGCCTTTGTTATACTGTGTCAATTGTATCGCCGCACAATGCACTGCAGGGACGAGGTTCAACGGCCTGTAAAAACCGCTTTTCTTTGGGTAAGTTTGCCTCTTGTAATCCTTATGCTCATAAATTTATTCATAATTTATGGAAGGGTTTTGGATGTGCCGTTTCAATAGTAACGGATGTTTTTTATTTGTTTTAATTTTGTGGATTATTTATGCTGCGCTAACGATGCCGATGCCGACAAAAAGTGGCCTGTGGTAAAATCGGTTGGTTGGCACAAAATGTTGAGAGAAAGACAGCAACAAGGAGCAAATCATTATGGCTGATGACTTTGAATCGCGCGTCCGCAAGACAGGCCTGCACCTTTATGAACTGATTGAGGGAGAAACACCTTCTGTTTTCAAGAAGGAATACTGGATGGGAAAGATCATGGAAAGGTGCATGAAAGATGACGCCTTTAAGGTCGAAATGTTTCGGTTTGTCGATGTTTTTCCATGCCTGAATCGTCCGGAATCAGTTGCAAAACACCTCAGAGAATATTTTTGCAGGCCTGAGCAGGATTTCCCCGCAGCCCTGCAATGGGGGCTTCGGCAGGTTTCTCCAACATCAATGGCTGCTCAAATGGCGGCCAAGAGTATTGCGGGCAACATTGAAACAACGGGAAAACAGTTTATTGCCGGTGCCACTCCTCAGGAAGCTTTGCCTGTACTGGAAGGCCTTAGGTCTCAAGGAATCGCTTTTACAGCTGATTTGCTTGGCGAAGCCGTGATTTCCGAAGCTGAAGCGGAAAAGTATCAGGGCCGCTATATGGAGCTTTTCGACATTTTGGACGAGGCTCAGAAAGGCTGGGATCCGGTTGATGCTGATTCCGGGCATCTGGACTGGGGCCATGTTCCTAAAGTCAATGTCTCCATAAAACCTTCAGCTATGTATTCCCAGATGAATACAAGGGCTTTTGATTATTCAGTGGATAGGGCAAAAGAAAGACTCAGGCCCATTTTTCGCAGGGCGGTCGAAATGAAAGCGCACGTCTGCCTCGATATGGAGCATAATGACCTGAAGAACCTGACACTCGCCATATACCGAAGCCTTCTCGAAGAAGCGGAATTTAAAGATTATCCATATACCGGATTTGTTATCCAGACCTATTTGCGAGACAGCGAGCAGGATCTTAAAGATATTGTGCAGTGGGGCCGCAAAAGAAAACAGAAATTCACCTGGCCGATCCCTGTGTTTACCAGAAAGCATGAAACTGACGCAAATTTTGAAAAACTTGCCATGTATCTTCTGAAGAATCTTAAAGGCATCCGTTTTGCCTGTGCTTCCCATAACATTCGTTCCATAGCTTTTGTTATGGAGATGTCCAAAAAACTTAAGGTCCCTCAGGAGAATCTGGAATATCAGATTCTCTATGGAATGGCGGAACCTGTCCGAAATGCCCTGAAAAAAGCAGGCCTTGCGCTTCGCCTTTACACACCTGTCGGAAAGATGATTCCGGGAATGGCTTATCTTGTTCGCCGGCTTCTTGAAAACACTTCCAATGAATCATTTCTCCGCCAGAGCTTTAAGGAAGGAATTGACAGGGAAGAACTATTAAAAAACCCTCTGGAGCTGTTAAAACAAAAAGCCTGTTCGCCGGATGCCCCAACCAACGACCTGAAAGATGGAGAAAAACAACCTTTCCTGAATGAACCGCTTTTTAACTGGGCGTTTTCAGAAAACCGGGAACGTTTTGAAACGGCATTGAAGAAAGTCAGAAAGGAATTTCCTTATAAGATATCCCTTTTTATTGACGGGAAAAAGAAAAAAACCGAGGAAGAAATCCGCTCGACAAATCCGAACGATTTAAACGAGGTCGTGGGAATCTCAGCATTCGCTGGAGAAAAAGAGGCTGAGCAGGCTGTTTTTGCTGCAAAAGCAGCCTTTAACCAATGGAGAGACACAGATCCGAAAGAAAGGGCCGAATATCTTTTTAAAGCAGCCGCCCAGGCACGCAAAATGCGTTATGAACTGGCCGCTCTTCAGGTATATGAAGTGGGCAAAAACTGGAGCGAAGCAGACGCGGGTGTCTGCGAGGCCATCGACTTTCTCGAATACTATGGAAGGGAGATGATTCGCCTCGCCTCGCCCCGCCGGATGGGAAAAGTTCCGGGTGAAAATAGCCTTCTCTTTTATGAGCCGCGAGGTGTGGCTGTGGTTATCGCTCCATGGAACTTTCCTATTGCCATCTCAATGGGAATGACTTGCGCTGCACTGGTGACCGGAAACACAGTGGTTTTTAAGCCTTCATCTCAAAGCTTTGTTATCGGCTCAATGATTTACAAAATTTTTGAGCGAGTCAACTTGCCGCATGGAGTCCTGAATTTTCTCCCCGGTGCCGGAAGCAAAATAGGCGATTTCCTTGTAACCCATCCGGATGTGGCCCTTATTGCATTTACAGGAAGCAAAGAGGTCGGGCTCAAAATAATTGAATCTGCCGGAAAAACGCCCGAAGGAGTCACAAACGTAAAGAATGTAATAGCTGAAATGGGCGGGAAAAACGCTATTATCGTGGATGCTGACGCTGATTTGGATGAAGCTGTGGTCTACATCCTTCAGTCTGCTTTTGGTTATCAGGGACAAAAATGTTCTGCTTGTTCCAGGCTGATTGTGATCGAGGAAAACTACGACAACCTGGTCAAACGGCTTAAAAACGCTGCATTTTATGGGCGCTGTTATTGATGCTGAAGCAAAAAAGAAAACTCTTGATTACATTGAGATAGGCAAAAAAGAAGGTGACTGCATACTTGAGAGAGAAATCCCCGACTCAAAAGGTCATAATGTGCCCTTGACCATCTTTACTGATATTCATCCGGAACACCGTCTTGCCCAGGAGGAAATCTTCGGCCCTGTCCTGTCCATTATTAAAGTCAAAG
>JAFDAR010000028.1 GCA_019313735.1 Deltaproteobacteria bacterium
CGCTATATGCAGACGACAGCTCACAGAAAAGGAGACACACATGAAGGAAATCGTTCTGGCGGGGGGCTCGGCATCAGGATGCACCCCATTTACAAAGACCACTAACAAGCGAGACCTTTGCATAACGTCCCCTTTTGCCCAATCTCTGCGTCAGTCTCAAATTTTAATGCTCGAAATATCCAATATATTCCTGTGGTTAAAATTCTCGCCTTCCTTGAACTTGAACAAAATTGAACATTCTGCAAAGGTCTCCAAGCATTTGCTTCCGATCTATGACAAACCTATGATCTATTACCCGATCACCACCCTGGTGAATGTCGGGATAGACGAGATACTCATTATAACGGGGGGAAACAGCGCCGGCGATTTCCTGAAACTGCTGGGAAACGGAAAGTCGTTTGGGCTCAAACACCTGAATTACGCCTATCAGGAGGGCGAAGGGGAAATAGCGGCCGCTCTGAGCTTAAGGGGCTGTCCAAGAATAGCAATTTTTTCCAAAATCAAGGCTTACGAAAAAAATTACCGCAGGCATATAGTTGATATTCCGAGGATAATTTTTTGAGCATAACGCAGAGTTTGGGGAAAAGGGCAGTCTCGGACAGCCTCCTGGCGGAATTCCGGCCTTTGCCGGAACGACCTGAAATGGTGTTTTTTGACTTTTTACGAACTTGTCAACATTAACAATCCAAAATTATTTAAGGTATGCGTCAATCGCCCTGGCTGACTTTTTTGCGGCGCCCATTGCCAAGATAACGGTTGCTGAACCTGTAACTATATCTCCACCGGCATAAACTCCTTCACGGCTGGTCCTGCCGGTTTCTTCGTCGGCCACAATATAGCCCCGCCTGTTCGTCTCCAGGCCGGGGGTAGTAACGGGAATAACGGGATTGGCGCTGGTTCCTATGGCTACTACCACCATATCCACATCTATCACAAATTCGGACCCCTCTATGGGTACAGGCCTGCGTCTCCCGGAATCGTCAGGCTCACCCAGCTCCATCCGGATGCATTTCATTCCTTTTACCCATCCATTCTCGTCCCCGATATATTCCACCGGATTGGTAAGGAGCTTGAACTGCACACCCTCTTCTTTTGCGTGATGAACTTCCTCCGCCCTCGCCGGCATCTCGACCTCTGTTCTGCGATACACCACGGTAACATTATCGGCGCCCAGACGCAGAGCTGTTCTCGCTGAATCCATCGTAACATTGCCCGCGCCGAGGACCGCCACATTTTTCCCACGCGCTATGGGTGTATCATATTCGGGAAATCTGTATGCCTTCATCAGATTGGATCTTGTGAGATACTCGTTGGCAGAATAGATCCCGCTCAGATTTTCTCCCGGTATATTCATAAAGACAGGCGCGCCCGCGCCTACACCCAGAAATACCGCGTCAAATCCCTCGTCGAGGAGATCATCAACCGTTTTTCCCCTCCCAATGACGGCATTTGTAACAACCTCAACTCCCATCTTCTCAAGGTATGATATCTCAGCGTCCACGATGTCCTTGGGAAGACGGAATTCGGGAATTCCATAGATAAGGACTCCCCCGGACTTGTGCAATCCCTCGAATATAGTGACCTTATGCCCGCATTTTACAAGGTCCCCGGCAATTGTAAGCCCGGCCGGACCGGAACCAACAACGGCCACTCTTTTGCCCGATGATGCCGGCATTTCGGGAATCTGAACAGCGCCGGTATTGCGCTCATAATCAGCGGCAAAACGTTCGAGCCTTCCTATGGCAACCGGCTCTCCTTTTTTGCCCAGGATGCACAGACTCTCACACTGGCTCTCCTGGGGACATACCCTGCCGCAAATGGCGGGGAGGGTGTTTGTTTCCTTTATCCGGCGGGCTGCCCCTGTAAAATCTCTTTTGGTAATCAGTTTTATAAATCCCGGGATATCAACATCCACGGGACATCCCTTTATACATAGAGGCTTCTTGCACTGCAGACACCTGCCAGCTTCAATTACAGCCTGCTCTTCCGTATAACCGAGAGGAACTTCATCAAAATTTCCGCTACGAACCTTCGGGTCCTGCTCCGGCATATCCTGCCGGGGAATCTTTTCCTTTTTACTCATGACATCTGCACCCCTTTCTCGCTTCCGCCTCTTCATTGTTATACATCCTGAGGCGGTTCATCAGGAGATCAAAGTCCACACCATGTCCGTCAAACTCGGGGCCATCCACGCATGCAAATTTCGTCTTCCCTCCAACAGCAACGCGACACGCACCGCACATACCGGTCGCGTCCACCATGATCGGATTCAGGCTTACAATGGTTTTTATTTTATAGGGTCTTGTGACCTCGCACAGAAACTTCATCATCGGAACGGGACCTATCGCGAAAACCCTGTTAATGACCTCTCCGGATTCAATGAGGTCTTGCAGCACATTCGTCACAAAACCATGAACGCCGTAGCTGCCGTCGTCGGTGGACACAATGAGCCTGTCACATATCTCCTGTATCTCGTCTTCAAGTATAAGGATATCCTTTGACCGGGCGCCTATAATGGCTATTACCTTGTTGCCGGCCTCTTTCAGGGCCTTGATTATCGGATAGGCGACACCGATGCCCACCCCGCCGCCGACAACCACAGTGGTTCCAAAATTTTCCATCTCCGTTGGTGTTCCGAGCGGACCGAGAACGGCAAAAAGATCTTCTCCCTTTTTCATCGCTGCGAGACACATAGTGGTCTTGCCAACGACCTGAAATATAATGGTTATCGTTCCCGCGTCTATGTCGGAATCAACTATGGTCAGGGGGATACGCTCTCCCTTTTCTTCAGTCATAATAACGACAAACTGCCCGGCTTTCCTCTTTGCCGCAATCTGAGGGGCATCAATCGTCATTCGGAATACATTTTCAGACAACTGAGCCTTTTCCACTACCCTGTTCAAAACATCACCTCCAAATCATTCTGTATCGGTCAAGCGCACAACACGAGACATAGGAATCAAGAATAAATAAGTTATACAGATTGCGCCATAATTTTGTTTGTTTTCAAGGCGTATTGAAGCGGGCATAACGAGTTATGTAAGCTTTGACACAACACAGAAAACAAGCAAAAGGACAAGCAAGGTGTATGAGTTATTTATGCTTGCTGACTTAGTCTATTAAAGGTCTCTCTTTGAGGAAATACTCCCCTTAGACTCCCCGGTAACTCTTCCAAAATCAAGCGGATCTAATGCGATATTATTGACGGTCTCAGGCGTGGCCAACCGATGAGTAAACACATACTCAGGAGAATTACTCTGTCACGCGGCCACTCTGCTCTTATCAAACCATCAATGATTGGGCTACGCTGCTCTCCCTTACTCCAGAGCTGCTGCTACTATTTCGGCCAGATCCAGTACCCGTACCGAATCCTCCGAGTTCTTATCCTTCAGGCCGTCTTCAAACATGGTCATGCAATACGGACAGCAGGTGCAGATTGTATCAGGCTCTTCTTTCAGAGCCTGTTCGGTACGCGCTATATAGATTCGATCACCAACGCTTTCTTCCATCCACATGCGACCGCCACCGCCGCCGCAGCAGAATGCCTTTTCGTGATTGCGCTCCATCTCCGCCGGCGCTTTGTTTGTAACAGCAGCGATCACCTTGCGGGGTTGCTCGTAAATTGAGTTATAACGCCCCAGATAACATGAATCATGAAATACCACTTTGCCAAAATCGCCGCCGCCGTTGAATTTAAGCCTTCCCTCCTCGATAAGATTGTTGATAAACTCAGCGTGATGAATGACCTCGAAGTCGGCCCCGTACTGGCGGTAGTCATTCTTCAGAGTGTTGTAGCAGTGGGGGCATTGGACGATAATCTTCTTGACACCCTTCTCTTTGAAGAGATTGACATTCTCCCGGGCCATGAGGTCAAAAATGTACTCATTGCCCAGGCGTCTCACGCTATCGCCGCAACACAGTTCCTCCTTGCCCAGAACCCCCCACGATATGCCGGCGGCATTGAGAACTTTGGCCGTAGCCAGCGTTACACGCCTGCTGCGGGGATCGAGAGCACCAGCACAACCAACGTAGAACAGGTATTCGGTCACATCTGCTTCAAAGGGTTTGGCCCCGGCCTCCTCCATCCATGCGGTACGCTTCTCGGGAGCGATGCCCCACGGGTTGCTGCGCCCCTCCATGTTCTCGAAAAAGTTGAGCAGTTCGGGGGGAAACTTGGCTTTCATCTCTACCAGGTTTCGGCGCACATCGACAATCTTGGGTACATGCTCAATGAACACCGGGCATACTTCCATACATGCGCCACATGTGGTGCAGTCCCAAATGGCCGCCTCGGATACGCTGTCTTCCCGATCATCCGCGATGAGCGGGGTGACAGGCTCTTCACCTCGTACCAGCCCCGGCCCGTTTTTCAGCATGTTTACCTTGATGTTATGGATGAGAACTTTTGGGTCCAACGCCTTGCCGGTGAATGCAGCGGGGCAGTTATCGACGCAGCGACCGCATTCGGTGCAGGAATATGAATCAAACAGATCCTTCCAGGTAAATTGATCAACCCGTTCCACTCCGTAGATATTACCCTTCGCAAATTCCTCGCGGGGCTGAGTGTTAATCTTCTCCAGACTTCTGAAAAAACAGTTGGGAATCGCTGTCAGGATGTGCATATGTTTGCTGTAGGGCAAGTAGTTGAGAAAGGTGAGAAGCACGATGGCATGGATCCACCAGAAGATATTTGCCGTAATCTCCAGTGCCCCCGCCGAGATACCACTCAGGATAGTCGTACTTACGAAGGCGGAGATTGGCATATAACCGGCCGCTTTCTCGATACCCTGTCCTATCTCGGCGCCGTGCATGCCGAAGAAGGCGACCATCAAGGTGGCAACGAGCCCCAGGATTACAAAGGCATCTACACTCTTCGCATCGATATATGAAGGCGGGAAAATCAATCGCCGGATAACTGCGGAACATACGGCCAGCAGAGCGATGATTGATGCGATATCAAAAATCCAGGCCAGTGCGTGATACGCGCCAGCCGGCAGCCTGGACAGACTGATATAATCCGGGGCCAGACCGTGGAGCAGGAACTCGGTATTGGCTATCAGTAAAAGCATGAAAGCCCAGAAAAGTATGGCGTGATTTATGCCGAAACGATAGCCGTGGGAGATTGTGCATCGTTGCGCGAACGGGTAATAGATGACGCTCCAGATACGTTTGGCAATATCTTTAAAACGATTATCTGGTTTTCCCAGAGCGACCAGACGGAAACGATGGTAACAACTCCAACCGAAGAAGGCTATAAAGATGATGAAGATTACAATAAATATCAGAGTGTTGGCAGACACGGTTTACTCCTTTGTTGGTGTACTCAAATACTGTATAGCTAACTTGCTTTCTTGCTACGCAACTCTTTCAGCCGGTTTGTAATAGATGGGACCACCTGAAAGACATCGCCGACGATACCATAGGTAGCCACTTCGAAGATCGCCGCGGATCTATCATGATTTATAGCGATGATTACATCCGAATCCTGCATACCGACCAGATGCTGGATAGCTCCAGAAATTGCGCAGGCGATATATATCTTTGGCCTCACCGTTTTGCCGGTCTGGCCAACCTGACGCTCCGGGGGCATGTATCCAGCCTCCACAGCGGCACGTGAACAACCTACAACGCCTCCCAGTTCATCGGCCAGTTCCTGCAGAATGCCAAAGTTTTCTTCGCTTAACATGCCGCGTCCGCCGGAGACAATAACATCCGCCGCCGCGACATCTATCGCATCCGCCCCCTGCCTGCGATCATCAATCACTTCCAGCACTTTGGTCAGGATATCGTCCTCTCTGACCGGTGATAACTCCCTGACGATTTCCCCACTGAGGGCAGTGTCTCTCACCGGCATGGGCATCACGTGCGGTCGAACAGTAGACATCTGAGGTCTGGTGCGCTCGGTCACAATTGTTGCCATGATGTTGCCGCCGAAAGCGGGTCGGGTCTGCAACAAAAACCCCCTTTCATCGATAGCCAGCCCAGTGCAATCTGCCGTCAAACCTGTAAGCCGATGCGTGGCCACTGCCCCTGCCAGGTCTCTACCCAAACCGGTGGCACCTACAAGAATGATCTCCGGCTTGTACTTTTCCACCAGATAGCAGACAGACTTGTAATACGACTCGGTGCGGTAATTATGAAAAATGGGATCATCAATTAGGTAGGTTTTGGAGGCTCCATGGTAGAATGATTCATCGCAGAGATGCTCCACCTTATCTCCGATAACGACCGAGCACAGCTCGACTCCCAGGGTTTTGGCAAGGTCAGCTCCTACTCCCAGCAGTTCCCAGGAAACAGTGGCTACTTCACCGCCCGTATGTTCCACAAAGACCCAAACGCCCTTATATTCTCTTATTTTAGCCAGTATGGCGGCTTCCTCGTCGGTTAACTCTTCCGCCTTCTCAACCCCAGGCTTAGCAGCCTTCTGTGCTTCCCATTGTTTGAGAAGATCGAGTTCTTCCGGGGTCAGGTACATCTCTATGGCTTCAGATGGGCATATCTTCACACACTTGCCGCAACCGATGCAGTCCTTTGTGTCGATGATCGGCTCACCCTTATCATCTATCGTTATACAGCCTTTGGGACAGGACGTTTCGCAACGACCGCCACACGCAATGCACTTACCGGGAATAAACCGGGCTACGCCTCGTGGTTTCTTTATCTTTTTTGTCTTCTCATCCATATCTTTAATCCGTGTAGAGTTTAAATAGAAATGATGTCCTTCTGGAGCAGGGCATCTATCAGCAGGCGGGCAGCTTCATCGGGTTTGTTTTCACCGTCGCCCAGTATTTCCCCCTCTGCTCTCTCCGGGGAGAATATCTTCCGTACCTGGGTAGCGGAGCCCTCAAGCCCGATAAGGTCTGTTGGCAGTCCCATGACACTATTGTTCCACAACTTCACCTCGGCATCTCCGGATATCAGCCGCATGGGCACCGTCGCGTATCGGGGCTGATTTATCTCGCGAACTACCGTGATCAACGTCGGCAACGGAGTTTCCACTACTTCATGCCGTCCTTCCAGTTTGCGCCTGACTTTTATCCTCTTTGCCGCCAAATCCAGTTCCTGAATCTGGTCGACAAGGGTAAGCTGGGTGTATCCCAGACGTGTGGCAATACCCGGCCCTACCTGAGCAGTATCCCCATCAATGCTCTGACGACCGCAGAGTACCACCGCCACTTCGTCCTCCTGTGAAAGCTTCAATATCGCTTCCGCCAGCACCTTGCTGGTGGCCAGCGTATCGGCCCCGCCGAAAGCCCGGTCGCTCAGCAATACGGCATCATCGGCGCCCAGCGCCAAGGCCTTTTTCAAGGTAACCTCGGTATTCGGGGGACCCATAGAGATCGCTACTACCCGAAATCCATACTTGTCTTTGAGCTTCAGGGCCTCCTCCAACGCGGGACTGTCGAACGGGTTAACGATGAATGGCACGCCCTCCCTGATGAGTGTCCCGGTTACCGGGTCTGTCTTGACCTGAGTGGTATCCGGAACCTGTTTGACGCATGCAACTACTATCACTTATTACTCCTCTAAAAAAGGTTTTCTCCCGTGAAATTCACAGGGTTTGTTTTTCTGCTGAACGGGTATGCCAAAGATATTGACGTGTGTCAAGTTAAATTATGACCACCGGTCATTTTATAACCAACCGCGGAGTGGGTAACAGAATTTGCATTTCCTGTCAAGACATAATTATAAATTTCTCGGGATTTTTTAGAAAGGTCTTTAATACCGCATAGCAGGAAAGGGATGAGAAGTCAGGAGACGGAGGAACAGGCGCCCTCTATCACCCTCCAGATCTTGTCTTTGCCGTAGCGCGTCCGGGCGGAAAAGGGGATAAGCTCATCATAGGGAACTCTCAGATGTTCTCCTATCCTTCGGCGGGATATATTGACCTGGCCTCTGGAAAACTTATCCGCTTTTGTCAGCACGAATACTGTTTCAATATGATTGTTGAGGAGCCACTGAATGAGCTGGTCGTCATTTTCCGAGGGCTCTCTCCTTATATCAAGTATCATGACCACGAGGCGCAAGCTCTCACGCCCTTCAAGATACCCCTCCACCATCGCCTTCCATCCCTTTTTTACGGAGACGGGTACCTTCGCGTACCCGTAACCGGGAAGGTCGACAAAAGAAAGTTTTTTATTTATCACGAAGAAATTCACAAGCTGCGTGCGACCAGGTGTATTGCTCGTTTTCGCAAGCCTCTTCCTGTTCACAAGGGTATTAATAAGGGAAGACTTTCCCACATTCGATCTGCCGACAAACGCCACCTCCGGTAACGAATTATTCGGGTAGTAAAAGGGATCGACAGCGCTCTTTATAAATTCCGCGGATGTAACTTTCATGAATCCTCCTCTGATTTTGACGGCATAATAACACAACACAGAGGCAAACCGCAAAACACACCTGGACCCGGCCCATGATTTGCAGATTATACTTGCAAAGTGACTGCATTAAGAGCTATTAAGGGCAAAAGTTCCGTGATTTAAAGGTCTTCAACAAGACGCAAAATCAGATATCAATCCGGGACCGCGACATCGGAAACTTATGCAAAAGATTTTCAAAAAGATATCCTTGTCTCATCTGAGTGTAAACGAACATGCCATAATGATATTCATGGCGATTATCGTCGGGATACTTGGAGGATATGGGGCGGTTCTGTTCAGGTGGATGATATGGTTCTTTCAAAAAGCATCTTTCGGGAACGGCGGGGGAAATCTTCTGTCTAATTTGATGGTTCTGCCTTGGTACGC
>JAFDAR010000311.1 GCA_019313735.1 Deltaproteobacteria bacterium
CAAGACAGATAGAGCTGTTTCCCCGTTTCACCACAGAGAACAGATGATCAGGCTGGCCATAGAGGGCAATCCTTCATTTTCAATCTCAGACATAGAAAACATGAGGGATGGCAGGTCCTACTCCATTGAAACCGTCAGGTATTTCATCGATAACTCGCCGGACGGCACCGAACTCTATTTCATGCTGGGGCAGGACGCTTTCCACGGGATCCAGATGTGGAAAGAATGGAAAGAACTGGTGCAGCTGTGCAACCTTGTTGTCATGACCAGACCGGGATATGAGGTAAAGAGTCTGGACAGTGTATTCCCTCCCGATTTTGCCTCACTGTTTCAATATGACAGCGCCGCGGACGGATTCAGGGAATCTGCCGGCAACTCCATATTCTTCAGGAGACTGACCCTCCTCGACATATCCTCCACAGACATAAGAAACCGTGTAAAAGCGAACCTCTCCATCAGATATCTCGTCCCCGATCCCGTGCGTGACTACATCCTCAAAAATAGTGACAAAAATAGTGAGACAAAAATAGTGACAGCGACTATTTTTTGACAAAACCGCCAAGAGCATAGAACTTACTACGCCTTTATATCTGGGGAGAAACAGCTAATGAAGATATATGCCGTTGCGGATATTCATGGTCGAAAAGACCGGATTGATCTGATCGAAAGCAATATATCAAAGCTCAGACCCGATGTTCTTATAGTCGCCGGGGATATAACAAGCTATACCAATTCCGTTTCGGTTATCAGCAGGTTGAATAACATGCCGGTGCCTGTGCTAGCGGTTCGTGGGAACACAGACCTTCCAAAGGTGGAAAGTTTGCTTGAGCAATTTCCGAACGCTTCTTCTATTCATCTGAGGCAGATAACCATAAAGGACGTCACTTTCGTTGGTGTGAGTGGCACCATTCCCGTTCCTTTTTATTCACGAATATGTTTTGAAGAGAAGAAAGTTGTGACAAGGCTTGAATCACTTGTAAAAAGGAGCACCGTTCTCGTAGCGCACCCACCGCCCCGGGGAGTACTGGACGAGGCATTCGGCAGGTTTCACGCGGGATGCCGCAGTTTATTCGAGGTGATTTTGAGATGCCGGCCAAAGCTGTTTATCTGCGGTCACATACATGAGAGACCGGGAGTGGAATATATCGGAACAACCCTTGTGGTTAACTGCAGTATCGGCAGAACCGGAGGGGGAGCAATCATGGAGTACGATGGAGACAGAGATCCGTCTGTGGAGATGCTGCCGTAGAAATCGGGGTCGAAAAGGGGAGATCCCAATGCCAATGTTGCGGTCATTATCTCATTGACACACAGGGCCGTTTTTCTTATACTTTCCCCACAGACAAGGAAGTTTCTATCGAAAGTCACAAAAGAAAACTCTAAAAAAACCTTGAAGGGGTGTAGGAATATCCGGGTATGACAATCTTTGCAGAACTTATCACTAACGTGGCATTGCTCCTCGCATTGACCATTGTGTATAGCTTTTTGACACGTATATGGAAGCGTGGAGAGATGGCAGGCCAGATTCTTGCCGGTATTCTCTTTGGTGGAGTAGCTGTGGCCGGAATGATGATTCCTTTTCATTACGCCCCCGGTGTTATCTTCGATGGCCGCTCAATTGTAATCAGTATGGCGGGGGCTTGGCGGAGCCGGGGCTTTGACAGGACTTGGCGTTGTCTTCACCTCTGCTGCCCTTGGTGCAGGCTACCACTATTTGCGTCGCAAAAATCCTGATGTGATAAAACCGCCCTACCTGTTGGTCTTCGGGGTTATCGTACATGTATTTATGCTCTTATGGATGCTGACACTGCCATGGTCCATCGCGTTTAAAGTCCTTCATAAAATTTCAATCCCGGTGATGTTGATCTTTCCATTGGACCAGGAAGAACACTTTTATGCACAGAAGGCCCTGCGGGAGAGCGAACAATTCATGAGAGATTTACTCGAAAGCATACAGGACGGTATCAGCGTTCTGAACACGGATCTAACGATTCGCCATGTCAATGAGGTAATGAATCAGTGGTATGCGGAGAATCTCCCCCTGGAAGGGGAAAAATGCTATGAATGTTATCATGATGCCGATAAACCGTGTGACCCCTGTCCGACCCTCCGCTGCATCGAGTCCGGCGAGACGGAGTGGGACGTAGTACCGGGACTGCCGGGATCTCCTGCTGAGTGGATTGAACTTTACAGTCATCCAATGAAGGATCCGAATTCGGGCGAGGTAACCGGAGTGATGGAGTTTCCGAGGAAAAGATAAAGCACCTCAATCTTGTGCTGAGCGCCATCCGAAACGTCAACCAGCTTGTCGTAATGGAAAAGGACAGGGGACGTCTCATTCAACGTGCCTGTGGCAACCTGACCGAAACCCGCGGCTATCACAGTGCATGGATCGTTCTCCTCGATGATGCCGGCAGATATGTGATGTCCGCTGAGAGCGAACTTGGCAGGGATTTTCTGCCCATGGTTGAAATGTTAAAGAAAGGCGAGTTC
>JAFDAR010000312.1 GCA_019313735.1 Deltaproteobacteria bacterium
CCACTGGTCCAAAATTCGCAACTCGAAGAAAGAGAATATAATGTCAAAAGAACTCATTTTTAACTGCACCGAATACGAAACAAGGATCGCCATACTGGAAGACCGCGTACTCTTGAATTTCTATGTGGAAAGGGTCGATGAAGGATCCATAGCAGGAAATATATACAAGGGTAAGGTGGTTCGCGTGCTTCCGGGCATACAGGCCGCGTTTGTGAATATAGGACTTGAACGGAGCACTTTTCTATATGTGGCGGATATCTACAATGAAACATCCGGGATAGATTTCTTCACAAACGGAGATGATGATCCCGTAGAATATGAGAAGGGGGAATATCCGGAACAATACACCCATCCCATAGAGGATATATTGAGAGAAGGACAGGAGGTCCTTGTCCAGGTATCCAAAGAGCCACTGGGAACCAAGGGGGCAAGGGTCACCACACATATATCGCTCGCGGGGAGAAACATCGTCTCTATGCCGACATCCTATCATACAGGTATATCAAGAAAGATCACCAGCGAGCAGGAAAGGGACCGGCTGCGTGAGATCATAGAAAAACTGCGCCCTGAAAAACATGGGTTCATCGCGCGAACTGTAAGTGAAGGAAAGGGAGAAGATGAGCTGAAGGTTGATTTCGACTATCTTTCCAAACTGTGGAACACCATCAGGGAAAAGGGACAACACACAGGCGCCCCGGGGCTTGTGCACAGAGAGATGGGCATGACTCTGCGCGCGATCCGCGACTTTTACACGGAAGATGTGGAAAGGATTGTCATAGATTCAGAAGAAGAATACCGGAAGGCAATCGATTTCATGGATAGTTTTATGCCTTACACGAAACACTCGATCGACCTTTACAAGAATAATATCCCCATCTTCGATCACTTTGGTATTGAGCTGGACATCGGCAAAATGCTTAACAAGAAGGTCTGGCTGCAGTCGGGGGGGTCCATCGTTATAGAAGAGACCGAGGCGCTGTGCGCGATAGACGTGAACACCGGCAAATACGTCGGTAAAAAAAACATGGAGGAGACTATCCTCAAAACAAACATGGAAGCCGTAAGAGAGATAGCCTATCAACTTCGCATAAGGAACATAGGCGGAATCATCATCATCGATTTCATAGATATGGAGATTGAGGCAAACCGTGAAAAGATATTTGATGCCCTCAGGGCGGAGATGGAAAAGGACAGGAACAAGACCAATGTGCAGAAGATATCGGAGTTTGGTCTGATTGAAATGACCCGCCAGAGGAGAAGAAAGAGCCTGAGCGGCATAATGTTCGAGACATGCCCGCGCTGCTCAGGCAGGGGACTGGTTAAATCCAGTACAAGTGTATGTTACGAGATATTCAGAGAACTGGAAAGAGAGGCGGCCCGTGACATCGCGGAAACATTCTGCGTACTCGTCCATCCGGAGGTGGAAAAGCTCCTTCTGGAAAACGAGAATGACACGCTGAAAAACCTGGAGAAAAGACTGGGCAAAAAGATTATTGTAGAGACAGGCAACGACTCCCACCGTGAGAATTTCGAGATAATACCGGTGAAGTAGAACCGCGAAACCTTCGATAAGGAATATCGTATCATCCTTGTGACCTTTTCCGATATTATCGGCATTGATTTTGTTCCCCATAAAAACACGATTGCCGGAAATAAAGGTCCTTAAGATCAAAAAGAAGGCATTTATCTATTGACAAACGGAGCAATATTCTTATAATAAGCGATTCTAATTTAACTCGATAAGGATTTGAACTATGTATGCAGTTATAAAGACCGGAGGAAAACAGTACAGGGAGAGGTCCTGAACTTTGAAAAGATTGAAGGCGATAAGGGCGATACCGTTTCTTTCGACGAGGTGCTGCTGGTTTCTAAAGATGAAGATGTCCAGGTGGGTACACCATTTGTTGAAGGCGCAAAGGTCGTCGGCGAGATTATCTCGCAGATCAGGGGTCCCAAGATCACCGTATTCAAGATGAAGAGAAGGAAGGGATACAGCAAAAAGACAGGGCACCGGCAGGATCTGACAAGTCTCAAGATCAAAGAAATTGTTGTTTAATGGAGGAAAGTTGAATGGCTCACAAGAAAGGCCAGGGAAGTTCGCGCAACGGGAGAGACAGCCAGGCACAGAGGCGCGGAGTGAAGGCATATGGCGGGCAGTTAGTATCTGCCGGCTCTATCATAATACGTCAGCTTGGAACAAAGATACACCCGGGGAATAATGTCGGAATGGGCAAGGATTACACCCTTTTTTCCAAGATTGACGGGACGGTGAAGTTCGAAAGGAAGGACAGAGACAGAAGGAAGGTAAGCGTGTACGCTTCCTGAAGTTCTCTTTTCTTGTCCCTTGCTGATGTAATAATTTTGAAGAAGGTGTTAGTGCCCGCAGGCTAACACCTTTTTTAGTTTTCATCCGGGAATGATCCCCCTTCCATTTCCGGACGGGCAGCGGGTGGATTTTCTATGAAATTTGTTGACGAAGCAAAGATATATATAAAATCCGGTGATGGCGGGCAGGGTTGCGTCAGCTTCAGGAGGGAAAAGTTTGTTCCCCGTGGAGGTCCCAATGGAGGAGACGGAGGCAAGGGGGGAGATATCATCGCCGTCGCGTCCCGCAGCCATAGAACTCTGCTGGACATGAAGTTCAACCAGCATCATGTGGCAAAACGGGGAGGACAGGGAGAGGGAAGCAAAACAGGCAGGAACAGCAGTGATGTTGAGATAGTAGTTCCCGTGGGTACAGTCATCAGAGACATGGAAACAGGAGAACTGCTGGCAGATATGATCGAAGATGGTCAGAGGGTAATTATAGCAAAAGGCGGCATAGGGGGAAGAGGAAACGCCAGATTCAAGACCTCCACAAACAGGACACCCCGCTACGCGCAGGAGGGGCTTCCGGGAGAAGAAAAGACTGTCAGCCTTGAACTGAAACTTATCGCCGATGTGGGAACTGTGGGTTTTCCGAATGTGGGCAAGTCAACAC
>JAFDAR010000313.1 GCA_019313735.1 Deltaproteobacteria bacterium
TATGATCCCCTCGGCTCTTTTATCAACCTCTGAGCCCCTTTCAATCAGCGTTGTATCGATTCCCGCCTTCTGAAGCACAAATGCTGAAAAAAATCCGGCGGGACCGCTTCCGACAACTACCGCCCTCTCTTTTCTTTTTCCAGATGGAATGTTTAAAGAGGAGGGCGCGGCAGGTTCTCCTCCCTTGATCTCCCTTGACAGGATTCCAACTCGAACCAGCCAGTGTATGTTGTTCTTTTTCCTTGCATCAAGGCTCTTATTCTCTATCTGATATGAGAACTCCCTGATTTTCAGCTCTTTTTCCAGTCTTTCCCTGAGCTGCTCCTCGCTATAATCTGTGGGCAGCTCTAATGATATTTCCCGGTATCCCATATTAATCCTGATCTTCACGCGTCTCCTGCTCGACTTCGCGGTCGAAATTCGCTTCCTTCCAGGATGACTCGTCTGTGGTGTATTCACGGCGAAATGTTTCGAGCATTTGATCCAGGGGGACATCGGTAAATTCTCCGCGATATCTCAGGTATTCTATGTGCTTATTCCCCTCAAGATCAAACGGGTGATATATCGAGTCGTGGCGCCCGTCGAAATCGAGAGGCTTTATCCGGAATCGCTCGCAGAGTTCAACATTAAAAGCGGGGGTCGCTTTGACCCAGACCCCGTCAAGGTAAATAGCCGTATAGCCGTGCCAGAAAAAGATATCGGTTTTCATCGCCTCACGCATGCGCGCGGTAGTCAGGTGGTTTCTAATGTCAGCAAACCCCAGTCTGGCCGGAATTCCCAGCGACCGGCAACAGGCCGCGAGAAGAATTGCCTTGGTTACACACCAGCCCCGGCCGGCACGCAGTGTGGCACTCGCGCGGAGTCCATCGATTGACAAATCGAGAACATACGGGTCGTAGCGGATGCAGTCCCGTACGGCGTAATAAATACTGATCGCCTGCTTTCTCGGGTCGGTGGAATCACCAGAGTTCTCCCTGGCGAATTTCGCGACCGCGGGATTGTCGCTGTCGACGGTCGGTGACAGTCCGGTTAACAGGCTGCATCTAAGCGGAGCCTCTGCGATCAGAAAATAATACAAGGATGATAATATTTCTCGCTCTGCTCAGAATGACAGGATTATAAGGTTATTTACGAAGTGCTTTACTAAGTTACACAGGCCCATGTCAACACACTTTTTTACACGCTTGCCCCTTGTAACAAAATTGTCATATAATCTTTTAGCATAGAGAAAATATAATCAAAAGTTGTGCATGAGATATCAGGTGGTGTATCTTCATGACTGGAAGGATATCCGCATGAGATACAATAAAGATGACAGAGTCGTCCTGACCTTGGATGCAGGGGGTACAAATCTTGTTTTTTCGGCGATACAGGGCGAAAAGGAGATAGTGGAACCTATAGTCCTGCCATCATACGGAGATAACCTGGATTTAATCCTAAGGTCCATAGTTGACGGGTTCAGCAAAGTGCAGGCAAAACTCGCGGACAAGGCAGCAGCCCTCAGCTTCTGTTTCCCTGGTCCTGCCGACTATGAACGTGGCATCATAGGTGATCTGGTGAATCTTCCCTGTTTTCGCGGGGGAGTTGCTTTAGGACCGATGCTTGAAGATACTTTCAAGATGCCGGCCTTTATGAATAACGACGGGGATCTTTTCGCCTATGGTGAGGCAATCGCCGGCATCCTTCCGGAAATAAACGGTCTGCTCAAATCTCAGGAAAGCCCGAAGAGCTACCAGAACCTGCTTGGCGCCACCCTTGGGACCGGTTTTGGTGGTGGAATAGTAGCCCATGGCAATCTATTGGTGGGGGACAACTCCGCGCAGGGGGAGATAAACAGGATGAGAAACTCTCTCTATCATGAGTGCACTGTAGAAGAGAGCGTAAGCATCCGGGGGGTGCAACAGGTCTATTCACGGGAAGCAGGTATTTCGACAACAGAATGTCCATCGCCAGAAGAGATCTTTGAAATCGGCATGCGTAAGAGAAAAGGAGACAGAAAAGCCGCTGTCATGGCCTTTGAAGAACTGGCAATAGTTGCGGGTGATGCGCTTGCTGCCGCGGTAACCCTGGTTGATGGACTTATAGTTATTGGCGGGGGACTTTCCCTGGCATACCCTTTGTTCCTGCAAAAGATGGTTGATCAGATGAATAAGAAATACAAAACCATGAATGGGTCGTCCCTGGAGCATCTGGAAATTAAAGTGTTCAACCTGAACAATAAGGATGATCTAAAGGGGTTTGTTGAAGGCAATCCTTGTGAAATCATGGTCCCCTTCAGCAATCGAAAAATCAGGTATGACTCCTTGAAACGTGTTGGCGTTGGGACAAGTAAACTGGGAACTATGCGTGCCGTTTCAGTCGGTGCCTACACCTTTGCCCTGGACAGATTAGATGGGCGTTAAGGGCTCACTATCCAATCTTCCTGAGCCTTTTGACATACTCTATTTTAC
>JAFDAR010000314.1 GCA_019313735.1 Deltaproteobacteria bacterium
ACTCCGTTTTTAAGATACGCAACAACAGAAGAAGGCAGCTTTTCTCCGAGATCGTATTTATCCACTATCTCCATGCAATCGGTGAAGGTGCTTCTGTCGGGAACAGTCGGACCGGACGCGATCACGTCAAGATCATCACCTGTAACGTCCGAGAGTATAAGCGTGACAAGCGTCGCCGGGAATGTCGCCTCCGCGAGTCTCCCTCCCTTTATCCCGGAAATATGCTTCCTTATGGTGTTGATTTCATGTATATCAGCTCCACAGTCCAGAAGGGCCTGCGTGGTTTTCTGTTTATCGTGAAGAGAGATGCCAGAAACAGGCATGGGTAGAAGCGCCGATCCCCCTCCCGATATAACACACAGGACAAGATCTCTTTTGCCGGCATTTTCAAGCAGATTCAGTATGCGTTCGGAACCGCGAACACCCGATTCGTCAGGGATGGGGTGCCCGGCCTCCATCACAGAGACAATATTCAGGGCGAGTCCATGGCCATATTTTGTGGTTATCATGCCTTCCGTTAGATATGAACCAAGGATACCCTCAAGCGCGAAGGCCATGCTCGCACCCGCCTTGCCGGCGCCGACAACCATAATCCTGTCAAACGCGCCCGGATCGTATTCCCTGTCGCCGATCAGCAATCGCTTCCCTGTGAGTTTCACGGCACGCCTGATCGCCTCACCGGGATCCGCGGCCTTCAGACCGGCATCGAAGATTTTTCTGATATCGGTTCGAGGATTCTTCACAATATCACTGCTCCCAAGTGACACGGGTTTCGAGTTTCGGACGCGCGCATAGCAGCTATTCAGCGACTTCACGCTTCCGTCTTCTTCGTGACTTCGGTCTTTATGGCCTCCACCATGTCTATAAGCGCCGGGAACACATTATCCCTGAAATCACCGGCAACCACGACCAGCATGGGAAAAGCCTTCCCTCCCGCACCTCCGCGAGCGCCTCTATAATCCCCTCGCGCCCTTTCGTCTCAGACAGGATTTCTTCCAGTCGTTTCCGGTCCGCCTTCACAAACAGCTCACTGACAGGCTTGCCATCCCTGGATGTATTTCTTACAACGCCATTGTGACATAATATCATCCCCGCTTTCTTGTAATCCGGGTGAGCTTTAACTCTCTTTATCATATCCGCCAGATCCATTTTTACCTCCTGCCTTTACTGGAAAAACCGCTTATCACATAGCACACAAAAATCACAAAAATCAATCGCGCTCTTGACTGTGATGGGCAACTATGCGAAAAATACAGCCATGTACAGGAGAAGAAGATCAGGAAAACGACAGAGAAATCTCCAGAAGATGGGGGATTTCCTGCAGAAGGTTCTAAGGAGAAAAAAAATACTTCTGGACCTGATGGACCACGACATCCTGGATACCTGGAACAAGGCGGTCGGCCCCCAGATATCGGCCCATACAAATCCATTCAAATTCAAGAACGGCACATTATTTGTAAACGTTTCTGACCCGGCCTGGATGCAACAACTGCGTTTCATGAAACAGGAGATCATGAACAAGGTCAATCTCGAATGGAAAAAGGAAGAGATAAAAAATATCTATTTCTCGATAGGCGACATACATCACACCCCGGTAAAGACAGAAGATCACAACATCGACTTCAGCCTGTATCCATTAAAGGAACGGGACAAAAGACTCATCCGGGAAAATCTCTCCCAGATAGATGATGAAGAACTGAAGGATATTCTGAAAGAGGTAATGACAAAAGAGATGATCAAACGCCGGCTGAATGAGTAAAAGAGGCCCCACCGACTATTTCATCCATCTCCCCGGAATATCTGCCGTCATCCCCATAGATAAAAAGTGGGGGCATTATCTCGAGCTCTTCCCCGGCGCCTTTGACACCCTCGGCCAGGATAAACACCGCCCCGGATGAACTGTTCGAATAGACTGTTCGAAGTCTCTTCGGCTCTATCCCATTCTCCCGCATTCGGGCAATCAGTTGAACACCCCTCGAAGCGGGATAGACAACATACACACGTCCGGAATCTTTCAACAGATACCTCGCGGAAACAAGAAAATCATCTATTGTGCCGTTGATCTCATGCCTTGCCACGGCCCTTTCCTGATCCGGATTTATTCTTCCCGAATTCAGTCTCCTGTAGGGCGGATTAAACACCGCCACGTTGAAAGATTGCGGATCGAAGAGTTCTTTGATCTTCCTGACATCGCCGGAATATACCCTGATCCGGTCTACCAAACCGTTCAATTCTATATTTCTCCTTGCCATATCAGTTAGTTCCTGCTGTATCTCTACTTCCGCTATATTTACTTCCTCAAACCTGAGCGCCAGAATCATGGCTATGACACCGCTCCCGGTTCCCAG
>JAFDAR010000029.1 GCA_019313735.1 Deltaproteobacteria bacterium
TACTGATTCAGCCTGGCTGGGGATGGGTGTTCTTAACATGAGAAACTCTGCCTCTATGCCAGCCTCACGCATCCTTCTGATATTTGATATTCTTGAGTCAGCAAGAACACTTATTCCGCTTTTTACCAGAGTATCAGCGATATCGGGGTCTCCGCCAACTCCCTTTGTAACCCCAATAATATCGATACCCTTTGAACCATACAGTCTCTTCAGGTTCTTTGCATTATGTGCAATTTTTGCAAGGTCGATCTCTATTCTGGGTGTTGTCATATAAGTCACTCTATCCCCTGGATAGTTCCGGAAAAATCTCGAAGAGCCTTTTAGCAAGCTTCCCGCACCCCTGCTTCAGGGCATCCGTCGTTGGTAGCTGGAACTTCTTTTCATACTCTGTTATGGTCTCTTCAATCTCCTCGTCTGTCATATTTTCGTGGTTGAGTGTGATGCCAATTACCTTTGACCCTGAAAAGGTCTCTATCAGTTCTATCTCACTTTCAAGGGTTGGCATTGGCATGTAGGGAAAATCTCCCAGGTGCTTCCTTTTTGGGGGGTGCTGAACTATAATAGCCTTCGGTCGTGCCCCCCTGATAATCGCACACGAGCTGATGTATGCCGGATGACTCAACGCTCCCTGACCTTCAATTATAATTATGTCCGGATGGTCTGTGTCATATGCCTCCATAACCGCATTTTCAATTTCCCCTGTCATGAACTCCTCAACGATAGCATCTACTGCAACACCATATTTGGCACCCTGAATTAGTCCCGTTTGTCCGGTTGCCACGAATGCAACGTTCAAGCCCTCTTTTCTCAGTGCTTCTACAAGGATTAGAGCTGTGGTTCTCTTACCAGTTGCACCATCTGTGCCAAGTATTGTTATTATCGGTGTGTCTACTGTAAGAATACGCCCCGAGAAAAGATGGAGATCCTTTTTTGCGGGAGGCTTTCTAATATCATATATCCTGACCCCATATTGCTCTGCTTTTTGTATGAACTCTTCATCCTCGGTAAAAAACTCATGGAGACCATTCACTATGTTCATACCCTTTTCCATCGCCGTGAACACTATCTCTCTCCGTTCCTTTGTTAGAAATGCCTCAAGGGGCGCAATACCGTATATGAAATACGCTGGAACATCTTTTAATCTCTCAATAGCCACATCAAGGTCAGAGAATATTGGTATCCCGGTTTTTCTTCCATTAAGATATTCCCCTGCATCCATTCCCTCCTTTGTACTATCAATGACACCGACAATCTTATACCGTTCTGAGTACCTGACAAGTCCATTTGCGATCTTACCGTCCATCTTTCCGAATTGTTTTTCACAATATACTATTGCCTTCGCTTTCATGAGTTGTCACGCCAACCGGCTGAGAATCGAGTAGTTTAACCAGATATCTTCCTCTGGTTTTACCTTTTCCTTTCAAAAATTAATTGATTTTTTAATTTATGCAGTACTTATATGACTTACGCAGTGAGTTGATATTTAATTATGCCCTCCACCTGCTCTCTGAATACTTAGGTGCGCTTAAAACCAACTCATACCTCTTCTCAATCATTTATTTCGAGGTGCAGGTATGCTGAAGAGAGAAGATGATATGAGACCTGTGGGTGGATTCAAGTTGATATTCCCCTCTAAATTCAAACCATGGCATGCCGGATAGATCAGGGGGATCATCCCTTCTCCCACCTTCAGAATGCTTATCTCCTCTGCAGGCAAATATGCAGATTATGAAAAAAGGTCGCAGATTTACCGTCATCATCGAACAGGATGAGGATGGCATCTATGTGGCTGAAATTCCTCAGCTGCCGGGCTGCCACACACAGGCACAGGACATCCCAACCCTCATGGAACGGATCAGAGAAGCCGCCGAACTCTGTGTGAGCGAATATGATGATGAGATAGCTCCGATGGAGTTTGTCGGTCTGCAGCAGATCGATATCACGGTCTGAAGGGATTGGATGCAGCGTTTAACCCCGCAAGCGCCTGAAAAAGTATGCAGGGCTGTAGAACGTCTTGGGTTTGTTCAGTCACGACAAAAAGGGAGCCATATCTTTTACCGCCATCCTGACGGCAGGACCACTGTTGTTCCCATCCATAAGAAGGAGGAGATCTCAAAAGGTCTGCTTGCAAAGATTATCAGGGACTGTGAGGTATCAAAAGAGGAGTTTTTCAGGCTGCTCTGAATGTTGAAGGGATAATGGAACACCGGACCCCTGATACTCGAACTGGAAGACCTGACCTTTGGTCACAACCTCCCCCTGAACGACAAGCTGGCGCCCATCGCCGAGGGCCTGCGGTGCATGGAGACGTGTCTGAAGTAAGGCACTGGTTTTATGATGGGACGTACGCACTTGACCAAATATATCCATAATTCAACGCTCGATAAACCAGCTGGATGCGCTCTATTAGGCGAGTTCAGCCAAATTATCTTTTAGATATACCATACAATTATAGCAAAGTTCAATAAACAATAGTGTTTGGTATTCTGAAATTATATCTGTATAAACAACCCCATCTTTAATTTGGTTGAAATCTATGTCTATTTTTACAGTATAACTCTCTATATTTGTAGGGATAGGAGATTTAGCATAATCAAAAAAGAAATCAAGAGTGGATTTTCCTTTGTTTTTCAGATAATTTATCTGTCTTTTAGAATCCTTTTCCCTCAACTCAAGTCTATCTCTTATATTATGAGAAAAGGTGTTTCTTATAAATCGAACCACTCCATCAAAATTATTGCAAGCTTCTTCATCGTTTTCAAAGATGTGTTTTAAAAATAATTTTTTTATCTCCTTATCGTTTAATGCCTCAAACAATGCCATGGTTATACCTCGAATGGAATTGTTCAAAATTAAATGAGAGAAAAAATCATGTGGTTGAGATCTCTTATACATATCTGCCAAAGGACTTTTGATGACGTCCTCTCTCAGAAGATACCTATTTGCACCATAGTCTATCCCAATATTCAGAGATTTGCATGAAAGGTTTTCATGTTTAGAAAGGTCAGAGTAAAAGTAACCTAAATGGAAGTATCTATAGGGGCTGTTGCACGAAGGCAACCAAACATAGTAATTTAGATAGTAATGTACACTACGATTAGTTAGTACTATATAATATGGCGTCCAATACTTAATATGCCCCGACAGAAGATCATCAAGGGAACATCTCTCCATCAACAGCTCCTCCTCCCCATTGATATGACCGAATGGTTATCGGATGATGATGTTGTCTATGCCATCACAGATACACTGGCACTTCTTGATCTTTCGGATTTTTACAGTGAATACCGGGAAGATGGTATTGGGGGTTCGTTCTATGACCCGATCAGCATGCTGGGCATTATAATGTATGCAACCGTCCGTGGTGAGCGATCCAGCCGCAAGATTGAGCTTGCATGTAGATATGATGTCGGTTATCGGATCGCCGGTCAGAATACTCAGCCCGACCACACTACGATATTTCGTTTCAAACAGCGTTTTGCACCGCAGCTCAAAGGTCTCTTCAAGCAATTCTCTAGCCTGATCATTCGGTCTGGAGTTACAAGTCTTGGAATCATTGCCCTGGACGGAACGAAGATGGGTGCCAACACATCTCTTTCAGCCAACCGCCGGGCAAATTGGCTTTCTCAGCAGTTGACGCACGCAATGATCAACGAATTAGAGGAAAGCCTTGCGCAGGATGCTCGGGAAGAGGAGGAGGATGCGTCACTTTTTCCTGATTACCGTCTTCCAGAAGATCTCGCTACGAGAGAAAAACGTATTAAACGTCTAAAAAAAGCGAATAATACCCTTATTGAAGAACAAAAGAAACACGCGAAACATAAGGAACAGAAGATCGCCGAACGCGAGGCAGAAGAGCGTGAATCGGGAAAGAAGAAGCGAGGACAAAAACCGAATCCTCCCGACTATGAACCTTCCCCGGATGCGAAAGTGAATCTCACTGATCCGGAGAGCCGGATCATGAAGACCCAGAACGGCTATCTCCAGGGGTATAACGTCCAGTTCCTGACCAACAGCGACCAATTCATATTCGTAGCCAATCTGACAAATGCACAGAACGACAAAGAACAGCTCGAACCCAATGTTGCCGAGGTGATGGACCTTATCAGGGAATGTGAGGAGACACCACCTTCGGTCCTGGTAGCTGATGCAGGATACTACTCTACCTCTAATATCCTATCAGAACGCAGAGATAGTCCCTCACTAATCATTGTAACCAAAAAAGAGCGGAACTTTGATTTGTCTGCTGCAAATAGCAGGTTACTGTCTGAAATCGATGAGTTATGCAGACCTCGCTCTGATTGGTTTCCTGCGATTCCGGTGATTACGTCTCTTGCCAGAGTGGCGTGGGAATTATTTATCGATGGGGATTCACCGGCAAAGCAAGAGGAAATTGTCCGATGTGTGATGGATGCACGGATGGCCATCCCTTCAAACCGGGAACACTATCGTAAACGGAAATGGATGGTTGAATCGGTAAATGGTAACCTGAAGAGCAATTTGCGGTTCACCCGGTTTCAAGGGAAGGGTATGAGATTCTGTGCGGGAGAACTGGCACTCGCAGCATTATGCATGAATGTCCTAAAAGCAAGGAAGTTAAAGGTTTTACCGGATATTCTGGAATACCAGAAACATCATGGAGGAGTGAAGGGACAGAGGTGTGTGTCCAGCTTATCCCCTTTGAAGGGTATTGTCCATCAAGCAAAGGGTCTAAAGGGTGTTTGGGATTATGTGAGCAAAGGGGTTTTTTCTGGCGTGACAGGTGGGAGTGGGATGGTAACTGCTTGAGACCGTGCAACAGCCCCTATAGTACATTATGGTTGTTTCACGACTGTCCTCAAATATCTCTTTAGAATTTTGATTCATAATCGCGGTTCTCCCATCCTTTAAAGGCTAGTTCTCTAAGTTCCTCGTGGACTAATATATAGATCCACCCAGCCGTAAGTTATTGATTCTTCCGACATCCTCTGTTGACATGAACCCGGTGCTTCAAACCAGCTCATACCTGTTCCTTCTCCCACCAGATCGCCGCGTTCCTTCTGCAGCGTCTGTGGATGTACCCCCCGTCCGTTGCGGACGTGAGCATACGGGTGAAATGCTCCCGTATCACACCTACCTTCCCGGCAGGTGCGTCGTGCAGCTTCATCCAGCGTTCCGCAGCCTCCTCGGGCGATGCGTAGTGAACCGCCTCCTCTGTTGTATAGATCCTGACATTGGCGTAAATGTCCATCTGATGGAGTATATTGACAAGGTAAATATAATCCGGATAGCCCTTCCGGAGGCTTTCAGCACCAAAGACCTCTTCCCAGAGAGCCTTCTCCTCACTGGTGCGCCACTCTCCCGCATGCCAGAAGAGATATGCACAGCGCAGCGCAGCTGCATCTATCGCAGCCAGCGCTGCCCCCACGTCATAAAAACCCAGCGAGTAGGAAGCGATGACAACGTCGTGCGGCTCCACATTCACGCCGATGTCGGCATCCTCCCATCTCATCTGTATGCATGAATAGTTCTCCCTCCCTGCCGCCTCCATCTTTCTCTGCAGATATGCAAGCATCTTTTCCGAGGGATCAAGTGCGGTGACATGCCCGGCGATCGCGGCTATTGGGACGGCAAGACGACCTGTTCCGGCACCCACATCAAGTACCGTCTCTCCATGCCGGATCCCGGCGATCTTCAGGTCTTCAGGAGCGCCCTGACCGGCACCCGCACTCTCAAGATCATAATATGGCGCCTTCTTATCCCAGACCTTACCTGGGTCATGGTCTTTATGCCTCCCTCCATGCGGGGTATATGTCGCCTTCCAGAGCTCGTTCCAGTCGATGATGTGGTGCATGAACCCCATTTGGAAACAGGGGGATAAGAATGTATCAGTTTGTCAACTGCCCCCCTGAATGGAGGGGCTTGTAACACTATGTCAGATCCACTCTCACACCGCCTTGGGGATGTGCCTGATCTTCTGTGCAGCGGTGTATTTTGGTCGAACGGTGGTGTTTCGGCTCCTCATCATAAAGAACCCTGTTGTTTTTCCTGTTTTCGACTATATCTGCACCATGTCTTTTCCCTTCACCTATCAGCCGGTCGTTGCCAGGGACTCGATAAAGTTTGCACCGTTCACGCCGAGATCCCGCATATCGTAACCACCCTCAAGTATTCCCAGCACGGGAATATTCAGGCTGCAGACCCGTGCTGCAATCTCTGAAAAGAACCCGGATGAGACGCCGATGTTACTCAGTGGGTCCTCCTTGTAGATGTCAAGACCAAGTGATACAATTAAAACCTCAGGATGAAACTCGCTGACTGCCAGGAGCCCCTGTTCAAGATATTTCCGATACTGGTCATCACCAATGCCAGCCGGGAGAGGAATGTTTACATTGGTTCCGCAGCCGAGCCGGGATCCAGTCTCGTCCGCAAACCCGGAGAAGTACGGATATGACTCTGCCGGATCGCCATGGAGGGAGACATAAAGGATCTCCGGCTGTTCATAGAATACCCCCTGAGTGCCGTTTCCGTGATGGAAATCAACATCAAGGATGGCAATTTTTCCCATTGTGGAGAGATAGTGCGCTGCAACCGCTGCATTGTTGAAGATGCAGTATCCCCCGAAATGGCTGTATCCTGCATGATGACCGGGAGGACGACAGAGGGAGAACACTCTCTCTTCCCTGCCGCTTCGGATCAGATCTGCGCCGGTCAGAGCCACATCCACGGAGGCTTTTGCTGCAGTGAACGTATCACGGTCGATCTCGATCCCGACATCGAATGCATAATAACCGGCTTTTTTCAGATTGATCCGGGGATGAGCTGAAAAATCCGGTGTAAAATCCCGGTAGGGAAAAATGTGAGGGAAGACAGATTCATCTTCCTTGAGGTGTTCGCATGACTGGATAAAGTCCACCATTTCCGGATCTGTAACCGCCTTGAGATGATCCAGTGGAAACTCATCCGGACCCACTACCAGATCTCCCATGGACCGTTTTTTCAGCTCCTCAAGAATAATCTGGGCGCGAATGTTTTTTTCAGGATAGGGAACAAGTTTCCCGAAACTGAATTCATACTGGGGGTGGTGAAGTTTCTCTAATTCAGAATAGACAATTTTCATCCCATCTGCTCCTGCACAACCTTCCGGAATGGTGGTATTGTCACATAGTTGTCTCTTTCAGACATATTTAATCTCAGAGATCACTCTTTTTCTTATTGCAGGTTTGAGTGCATTTTGTGTTGCAAGGTCGACATTTCTTCCAAGTTTTTCCTTCAGGTAATCTTCAAGTTCAATAAATCCAAAAAAACCCGGGGTTTCGCTGTATTCAACGAGAATGTCCACATCGCTCTTTTCACTGGCATCTCCCCGTGCAAATGAGCCGAAAACTCCAATCTTTTTTACTTTATATCTGTCTGCAAGTTCTTCTTTGAGGCCTGATAATATTAAAAATATTTCTTCACCTGTGATCATGCTTTAGATTCTCTTTGATTTTTTGATATTTAAGGATAATGCCACCATTGATCTGAATATTGAAACAGTTGAAGATGATGTGGTTTTTAGCGAAACTGCTGAAGAGATTGAGATTGCCGTATGAATAAGTACCCTGTCTGAATTATGATATAATTCTCAATGCACTCTTCAACGTGATGGATAGTTGTCCGCCAGAGGGGCAGTCATATCCGGATGCAGAAGCATCTGCTGAATGAAACATTGAAACTAACAGTGCCTGTGCATAAGCCAATTAAGCGTTCTACTCTCACACACATCTTCACACATCTTAAAACAGGTTAATATGACGGTTGAAGAGTTAAACAATCTTATATAGACAACCTGGCATTTTTTATTTTCATTCATTATCCAGCATTTTCTGTTCTATCATCCTGTAGCTATTTTAATATCATATCCGCTGAATATTATGCATATTAAGATTGGTAGATAAAATGACGAAAATACGGCTTACAGTTTCAATATGGGAAGAAGAGGGGGTTTATGTATCCAGATGTCAGGAATTGGAAGTTGCCAGCTGCGGTGATTCTCCTCAGGAGGCACTGGACAATATCCGTGAGGCTATAGATCTCTATCTGGTAAATGCCCGGGCTCTTGGTATTATTGATGAGCTGGAACCTGCGTTAACAGCACTGCCAACCCATACCTGCCCTCATTCTGTCAACTCTTTTAATAGTATTATATGAGTGGAACATAAGTTTATATAGAGTAGACTATTTATACATTGACCCTATAA
>JAFDAR010000030.1 GCA_019313735.1 Deltaproteobacteria bacterium
CCCGATAAACGGGATAAGTGCGTTAACGATATTATTTTCTGGTAGAAAATAATATCTAACTTACTAAACAATCGGAGATTCCCCGCAACTTGTTGCGGGGAGCTTCAATTTGTTGATAAAGCACCTGACCGGCAAAGCCTGCTAAGTGCCCTATCAGCGGATATAGTAGTTAACAGGATTAATCAAAAGTCATATATAGCGCAGCCTACCTGTATTCCGGAAGCCACGTTAATGATAAGGGCCTTCTGTCCCGGCGAGGCCAGGTCGTTTTTATAGATGTGGTCGATAGCCACGGGGAGTGAGGCGTTAAATAGATCACCGTCTTCCCTGGTTACATCAATCATCTTTTCTTTTTCCACACCGAGATGGTCCGCCATCACCGTCACGAATCCGGGAGAAATCTGAGGCGGGATGATCAGATCAAAACCATCGAGCACAACACCCTCTTTTGTCAAAAATTCGGAGACCCCGCGTGAAATTACATCGAGATATATCTTTTCGAGAGCTGGATTTTTCTTGAACATCATGGCCATACGCTTGTTATCCAGGATAAGATATGATTCGTATGCTTTCTGCATATCCGCAAATGTCCTGAAATAAAAGGAACTGAATCCGGAACCTGCGCCCGGAACCTCATCAAGAAGCATGGCCGCCCCAGATACATAAAATCCCGGAGAGTCCCCCTTTTTAATGATATCATAATCGACAAGATCGCCGCTCACCACAAGCCCCGTCTTTGCCTTGCCCGAGGCAATCATGGCGCCTGCAAGCTGGCAGGCGTTTAAGAAACCCATGGCGCCGTTCGATACATCAAAGGAGAGGGTTTTTGATCCCAATGAATCTTCCTTGTCATGATTGATCTCAAGGTCATTCTGGACATAACTGGCAAATGCGGGTTCGCAGAAATAATCATCTCTATACACAGAAGTGTTTATAAGAACGCCGATATCCTCTTTGTTATATCGGGACCCCGCTATGCAAGGCTCCGCCGCTCTTCTTACCAGTTCAAGCGAGGTTTTTACTGCCCCGTTGTTATTTTCAAATAAACCGATGCTCTCTATCCTGATTCCCATAGTATCGCCTTTCCTTGATGGTTAAGAGTTATGCATTTACAGCAATTCTTTGTATCTCTGCCGGTTCCACAGCCAGTATCCGTTCCGGGAGATCATCAAGGGTGTACCGGGCAACCCCCAGATTGATCCCGGATGATTGAACTGCGAACAGTATATTCTCTCTGGATTTGATGCCCCCGTTTTTTATGTAATCCCAGAGGGCAACGAAATGGGCTGTGGAAGCGTTATTCCCGCGGTTTGGAACATTGACTATTGTGTTGTCCCGGGAACAGACCTCGCTGCCTACCCAGTTATTGATGCTCTTCCGGGTTGTTGATATGGCCCTTACCGCGGTCTGGTGCATTATATAATGATGATTCTCGCTATTTTCCCATCTGGTGCCTTTAACCATTCTCCCAACGTGTTCCGCCGTCAGACCTATAGCGATAGAGTGGATTCTCACGGAATCGGTATACATGACAAAACCACCATGTTCTTCCTTGCTTGCCCTACTAATGCAGAGGTCCCAGTGTTTGGCGATGGTGAAGAGGTCCATATCGTGAAATCCGATATCCGGATTGTCCGTTTCCTCAAGGATAAAGGCAACCCCTGAATCACCCACGGTCAGGCATGCAAGCTGTGGATCGATGACATCCTTCATCTCCTTTTGTGCATTTCGTGTAAGGCCGGTGAGATATTCACCGCTTATAACCAGACCCCTTTTTATCAATCCGGCCTTTATATAGGCATCTACCACATGAAGGGCGGTAAACATCCCGGCGCAGGCATTTGGCTCATCGAAGATAATGGCCCTGCCGAAATCAAAATATTGCGAGAGCAGGGCCGCGGTAGAGGGCTCAAAATCTGCCCTGAAATTCGGACCATTGTGGCGTGAAATATTGGTACAGATCACCAAATCCATGTCTTCAGGGGAATGACGGGAGATCTCAAAACACTTTGATACGGCCTTGCGGGATAAGTCCAGCGCATATTCGTCGTCCCCAACCACCGGCCGGGTTCTTATTCCAGTAATCTCCTCCACGTCAATGGCAGGTTTTACCCTGCACCCGTCCGTGATCTCCCTGGTAGTGAGCCTCCCCTCGGGTATATACACACCCAGACTTTCAATCACTGTGTTTAATGCCATGACGCCCCCCCTCTTCCTTCATTTTTTTGACTTCTTCATAACATATTTCTGATAAAATGTATTACTAAACTATTACAGGATTAATACTGGGTAAATACTCGTAGAATAATCAAGAACCCGGGTTCTTTCGTAATAAAGATGTCCGAGCATAAATACCTTTGAGCGGTCACTAAGATGGTTTTTGAACATAACGCAGAGTTTGGGGGAAAGGGCATTTTCGGACAGCCTCCTAGGAGTTTCAATCTACTACACGCTTTCAATATCTATCCAGTTTTCTGCCTCTTTCTGGCTCTCTCTGAATTCTGTGTACCTGCGAAGCTTTTTCTTCGTCTCGACATTAACGGCAAAGGTAAATCCACTGTATATCGGGGGGCCCCCTTCTCTCGGCCAGTTGCTGATATTGATAATGTCTGCCTTCAATGTCCTCTTTAATGTGTTGGTCATGTCCCTGGTGGTTGTAAGTTCCCAATCGGGCCTGGCCTTCGACAGCCCGTCTATGTTTATGGAACACTTCCCAAGAACTGTTGATTTCAAGATATTAATGGGATTCAGATAGGTCTTGTAATTGGTCCTCATCATCACGTAGTTGTACTCTTTGAGAGTGGTATTCTCATTCGGATTTGTTATGCACCCCCTGCCACTGTCAGAATTTAGGACCCTTGCGATCTCGGCGAGATACAACGGTCTTCTGTGCCTGAAATTGAGATAAGACGCGTCGGTTGTATTTACAAGGTTGAATGTATCCGGTGGAAAGGGAATCGTATTCATATCACGCGCAAAGAATACTATATCTGACCCTGTTTCCTTGTTTAAGTTCTTTGCCTGTTCTACATTTGTCTCGGATATGTCCATACCGAACACCCTGTAGCCTCTTTTTTCGTCGCACAGGGAACTCAAAGTATCTTCCATCACCCTGGCAAGCCTGCCGTATCCTGTGCCCACATCGAGGGCATAGTACTTTCCGTCGTGAGAGGGAAAATTTGACAGGAGGGCTAATTTGGTCAGAATCTCCTGAATCTGCCTTGACGGATCACGGGTGATAAGACTGTAATAGGACGGATTCGTGGGGAAATCAACCAATACGGGGGGACAAATTCTTTCATACTCTCCTATCTTCCGGGAATAACCCTCGGGGTCTTTGAGAAGCTCCCGGAGCATCTCTTCCCCTGTTTCAGGAAAATACTCGCTGAATTTTTCCCTTGCGAGCCTTGCCGCATCTTCGTCAATTTCCGGCCTCTTGCCAAGCACGTCAAAATAAAATGCGTAGGCTCCATCCACCACGGCTTTCTGAACAAAGGTCAAGGGCTGATTGAGCACCCTGTGCAGGGATTTTTCCTTCTCTTTGGCCCTCACTTTTAATTCTTCTACCAGGGTTTCTTTTTCCATTTATAGATCTCCTCCAGTTGAAATTCACTTCTCCACAGATATGTTTGAATAGCACGTGCTTACCAGATTCCCAAGAAGAATACCAGAGTGAATTTGGCATCGGGGAAATATCAATGTGGCTTCCAACGTGGCCAATTTTTGTCTGGACAAGGTAAACGCTTCAAGATATTAAAACACAGGGCTACATTAATATTTTTTTTCAGGGAGGTAACGCCTATGTCTGCAAATACCATTTCAACAAAAGGCGCCGTTGTTATAACCGGAGCATCTACTGGAATAGGCAAGGTCTGCGCGCTTTACCTTGACAGATTGGGATTCAGGATATTTGCCGGAGTACGCAGGGATGAGGATGGCAATGTCCTGAGGGGGGAGGCATCTGACCGTCTGACACCCGTTTTTATAGATATTACCGATTCCGCCTCCATTGATTCCGCGTTGAAGTTCGTATCCGGTGAGGTCGGCGGCGCTGGTCTGGCCGGTCTTGTTAACAATGCCGGCATCAGTGTCGGGGGGCTTCTCGAATTCCAGCCCATCGCCGAGATTCGCAGGCAGCTTGAAGTGAACGTTATAGGGCATATCGCCGTCACGCAGGCGTTTCTCCCGCTCCTCAGGAAGGACCATGGCCGCATTGTCAACATGGGTTCGATTGCCGGCAGAATGCCCCAGCCTTACCTGGGTCCTTATTCAGCTTCAAAGGCGGCCTTGGAGGCAATTATGGATTCGCTTCGCATGGAGCTTCGACCGTCGAAAATCCCGGTCTCCATAATCGAACCCGGCGTTGTATATACGCCCATGTGGGAGAAGGCTCGGATCCGCGCACATGTAATTGTGGAGAATTTTCCGCAGGAGGTCTTTGATCTCTATGGTTCCGATATCAGCGCCGTCACGAAAGTCCTTGAAAACAAAGAGAAGATACAAAAAGCTGCTGTTTCCGCCGATGTCGTCGCAAAGGCCGTGGCGCATGCGCTCACGGCAAAGAAACCAAAGACCCGCTATGTTATCGGGTGGGATGCGAAGTTCGGCGTCTTTCTTTCCAGGTTCCTGCCCGACCGGTTGCTCGACTGGCTCACTATGATATTCTGGCGGGAGTTGGGACTGAAGAAAACAACACAGGATATCGGTTCTTGACAAACAGACACAAATAATTTATCGAGAAACAAAGAAGATGCGTGCAACGGGTATAGGCGCATCACCTGACAGGTATCAAGAAAGAAAAAGGGGATCACGATGAAATACCTCAGAATGCTGACAATCATGTCTCTTGCGACAGCCTTTCTTTATTTGACATTCCCGCAGACGGCACACGCTTCAGCTAATCAGGGAAATGGGATTACACTGCCTCAGTTTCTCGTTTTAGCACTGGTGATGGGATGGTACGCATACAACCACTTCAAGGACAAGATTAAAGCCCTCTTCAAAAACTCGTTCTCCTCACGCAAAGAAGGGGATAGATAGCGCCGGGAATTAGCGCGCGGCCTCTTCCTTATAGGTGAGCCGCACGAAAACTATATACTTCCACATATAGTAGAGCATCACAAAGCACGTGAAAAGGAGTATTATTCCCGCATACCGCCAGTTAATTATATACACCATAACCGTCGGATAGACGGCTGCCGCAAGAAGGTTTGTGTCTAAATGTGGTATTTCCAGGGTTCCCGCCTTTCTTGAGATAAGGATGATTATCGGTGTCCAGAAGGCTATTCCTGTCAGGGTTACAATCAGAAGCAGCCATTCCTCCCCCTTGTAAACAACGGTGAATATTGTAAGAAAACCGAAGATAAAATCGGCCAGCGCGTCAAAATTTGCCCCGTATGAGACCTTCTTTTTGCTTCTCCTTGCGAAATAACCGTCGAGCGTATCCGTTATCGCCCCCGCGGCGAAAAGGTAGTAAGCGGCAACCGGTTCATCGTGCAATATAAGCCAGATAATTATCGGGGTGGCAACAATCCTTAATGCTGTAAGAATGTCCGCGATTCTCATTTGTCTGTGTATTCCTCCTTTTTCTCCTTTTGATATTTCCACCTTTCTCTTGAGGAGTCTTATAATCCAGTTTGGATGCAGATTCAAGCCAAAGATATTCAGTGTGTCTTCTCTAACTGGTTATTATTATATCTAAAGTGGGAAAAATAAACAATGGCTACGAAGACGGCAACCATAACTGAAAGGATCGCCCAGAATATGAAGACATTGGTCCAGTCCCCCCCTGCCGATGTAACCAGAATCGGGATAATCACGCCTATCAATACCGTGCCGACATAGCCCATACCATCTATAAACCCGGTAGACGCCGCGACTACCTGTTGATTAGTGAAACGTGTTGGTATGGTCGTGACAAGAAAGACATGGGGGCCATAAAGGAAAAAGCTGCCCACAAGCAGTACGATCGTTGCCAAAAGGCCATCCGTAAACGGGAATATTATAAAGCTGATCGCAAGGAAGATCAGAAACACAATAGAGAGTACGTCCTTGCTGACCTTAAATCTATTATATACAAGGGTGCCTATTACTCCGGCAATGGGGATTAGACACACCTTGAGGCCCACATTCCCCATGTCTTCCACAATCATATTCTGAGATTGAAACAGATACAGCGGTATCCAGGTTATGACGCCATATCTGACCATATTCAACAGACAGAGAGACAGGCCGCTGAAGACAATCGGGAAAGACAATGTGTTTTTGACCTGAGTGGCTGTCTTTTGGGGGGGGTCGATCTTCATCTCGGGCATTGTCAACAACAGCAATATCCCCCTTGCAAGCAGGAAAGCGGCGGCAACCCAGAATCCCGCCCGCCATCCCCAGGCGCCCACGGCATACGCGGATATCAACCATGCCACGGAGTTGCCCACCTGATAGGATGTCCCCAGTATTGTTGTCGTTCGCTCTCTGTTTTCAGCTTTCTGTGTAAGCGCGTTCGCCCTCACGCAGGACGACCACCCCATCGACTGGAACATTCCATCCGCTACCTCTCCGATAAATAATAAGATGAAAAATCCCGCGGAACAACCGAGCATGAAATTGATAACAGCGGATCCGATAAGTCCTATTGAGATATACACAAACGGGTTATAGCGTTCTGAAACCTGTCCGTGGAAAAATTGACCGAACGCGTATGCGAAGAAAAAACCGCTCGATACCAGTCCGACGTTCATCAGACTCAAATCTTTATGTGTGGCCAGCAGTGCCGGCACCACAATACTCAAGTTTACCTTTCCGAAATAATAGGTTGCATAGGATGACCAGATATTCCAGAATACGGATCTATTTTCCCTGTCTTTCACGTAACTTCCTACCTATTTCATTCTTGATATTTGTCGAAGACTGGCTCGGAAAATATGGCATTACGACAACCTTCCCGTTGATGCTATCCATTAATTCCCTTGCCTTTTCAATTTCTTCCTCATCGTGACTTGTGCTTTCCATCAGGATGTCAGGTCTTATCCTTGCCACGTTTGGCAGGGGCGAGTACGTTTCCTGTGCGACTACAGCATCCACATATTTTATTGCAGCGGCCAGATCCATCCTCTCTTCAAAAGAGAGTATCGGTTTCGGCTTTTTCTGTATAACCGCTTCATCGGTAAGGATTCCCACGATTGACTTCCCATCTTCTCCGGCCATTGCTTTTGCGTTTTTCATCATCAAAAGATGCCCTTTATGAACAATATCCAAGACATAATACGAATAAACCAGTTTCATCACCGTTTCCCTCCTTGTATCTTTTACCTATAACAATGCGCATTCGCAAAAGTGGTAATCACAAGTTATTGCGAATGCAAACAGATCGGATGAAGCATCCCTCATATGTACAATTAAACGATGGTTGTATTTCAGCGAAACTTGTTGTCTGGAGATGTCTTTGAAATAATCACTGCAACAGACATCACTATGATGCTTACCGCTATAGTCCACCATGGCGTATATAATCCTATACGCAGAGTTATAAAAAGAATCGGAACAAGAGCTACCAGCGACATAATTAGAATTATCCACCGCGCCCATGCATCTCCTCTGCAGAGTTGAAATTTAATAATCATGACAAAACCTATGCCCATGGATAACGCGAGGGAACCTATTACCTTCATTGAAGCGAGGCTGAGAAATGCCATCTTGGGATCTAATTCTTCATAGGCAATCCCGAGGAATTTTTGGTGATAAGGCATGAGAGTGGGACTGAATAGATAGACCAGTCCGAAAATTATCAGATAAGCGGCAAAAACATAGAGCATTATGACGGCGATTTTAAGTCTCTTTTCCATATCTCTCTTTTCCTTCCATTTTTCACAAATCGCAATGACTCCGTACAGTTATTTACTGATGTTAGGGTTGTCTTTCCCGCCAGTAAGATTTCTTCCCCTTCCCTGTCAGATATGCTCCAAACATTAACTTTTCTTTTTTTGTTGCATCCCTTTTTTCTTCGGAGCTTTTTGACATTTTCTCTCTCCTGCAAATTACAGGAAGAGCAATAAATTGTAATTTGCACAACTATAACATAATACTTATTGTGTCAATACTCAGATGCGGCAACCGAATTGCCTCATATTAAATGTTACCCAAGGGGGTGAATAAAAAGGATCGTTGACTCATAATTCGATGTTACCGAACATCGACTTCCAAAAGGAGGGATAATTATGAGTCCG
>JAFDAR010000315.1 GCA_019313735.1 Deltaproteobacteria bacterium
AAAATCGAGCTTCACGGAAGGCGGATTGGGCGCATATTTCGCGATACAATCCTTCCATTTGTAAACATCCGGCGCCTTTTTGACATCCGCGGCCAGTTTCTTCTTCTTTGCCACAAGCGGAAACAAAAGACTCTTGGGGAAGGGGAGATAATCCCCGATGGAGGTATAGACAATCTCTTTAATCTTTGTCTTCGGACGAAGATCGATCATCCGGTTTCCGAGGAGATCGAGGGTTATGAGCACCTTTGAACCGGAATCGTTAAACTGATGCTCAAGCTCGACATCCGAGTATAGTGGATTGTTCATGACCACTATTCCGCCTACCTTCAGAACTGCGAAGTAGGCCGCGACACAGGGGATCAGGTTGGGCAGAAGTATCGCGATGGCGTCCCCCTTTTTCACGCCGAAGGCCGTAAGGCAGGTGGCAAAACGATCCACCATCTCCTTGAGTTCCTTATAGGTCTGACTGTATCCCTGGAAAATAAGCGCATCCATTTTGGGAAAGTCACGAGCCGACCGGTCAAGATAATCCGGCATGCATACTTCCTCATAATCAACAAATTCCGGCACCCCTTTTTCATACGATTTGAGCCAGGGCTTGTCCTCATACTTGATTGCGTTTGCCATAAGTCCCTTCCCTCCTTTAGGTTAATTTGTTAAAAAGCTGAAAAACATGTGATTATAGTGGGATACCCGACCGCTGAGCCTCTATACTACTCGTTGCCTCCCGGTGCAACCCCCCCCATCTTGGAAATACATAAAACATTTTACCCAAAAAAGCCACAAAAAACCTTTTTAACCGTGAACTCATAACTGTAAACCGAAAAAAGGCCCCCCGATCCTAAAGATCGGGGAGCCTTAATCAATCACGCTGGCAGAATGTTTTAATCCGTTGCGGCAGGAGCTTCCTCCTCCGGGGCATTCTTTTCCACGCTCTTTTCTTCCGGAATATCGACCGGGGCCTCTTCAATGCCCATGGACTTCCAGACTATCTCGGCGATATCAAGGGCGTTCATCTTCTCTTCCATCTCGCGGTCCTTGATGCCGTCCGATATCATCGTGAGGCAGAAGGGACAGGCAACCGCTACTGTATCCGCCTTTATTGCAATGGCCTGGTCCGTCCTCATATCGTTGATCCGCTCTCCTATATCTTCTTCCATCCACATTCTTGCACCACCGGCACCGCAGCAGAAGCTCCTCTTGTGGTTACTGGCCATCTCGGAAAGTTTCATGCCGGGAACGGCCGCGAGTATCTTCCTCGGCTGTTCGTAGATATCGTTGTACCTGCCAAGGAAACAGGAATCATGATACGTGAACAGGCCGCTGACCTGCTCTTTCAGTTTGAGTCTGCCCTGAGCTATCAGATCCGCGATTATCTCCGTGTGGTGATAGACCTCGAAATTGCCGCCAAAATGCGGATAGTCCTTCTTGATGGTGTTATATCCGTGGGGACAGGTACAGATAACTTTTTTCACTCCATACTTGTTCATTGCGTCTATGTTTACCTGCATCAGGGTCTGCGAGAGGTATTCATTCCCGCCCCTCATGGCGGAGTCATCAAAAGACCCCGAGCACCCAACGTAGTAGAGATACTCGACATCGGGATCTTCGGCAAGGGTTTTAACGCCAAGCTCTTTGGCCCAGTCTCCCCTCGTATGAGCCCCTATTCCCCAGGGGTTGGAATTGTTCTCCATGTTTCTGTAAGTCAGCTGCAGTTCCGGAGAGAAATCCGCCTCCATCAGCACCTTGTACTGCCTCATGCCGACAATCATCGGGACATGCTCATTGAATACCGGGCAGACCTCCATACAGGCCATACAGTTTGTGCACGCCCACAGTTCGTCGAGGGCTATGACTCCGCCCACCATCACCTTTTCCGGTTCCGGTATGTCTTCGCGGCTATCACGACAGGCGCCCTTTCCAGCCAGTATTCCTTGATATCCTGGTGCAGCTTCTTCGGAGAAAGAGGTTTACCCGACAGATAGGCGGGACACACATCCTGGCACCTTCCACACCGCAGACACGCGTCGGAATTAAAAATCTGTTTCCACGTGAAATCCTCGAGCTGCCCCACACCGAACGACTCGGCATTTTCAAAGTCGGCGATCGGCTCAAGATATCCCGCCGGTTTCAGCGATCTCATATACTGGTTGGCCGGAGCGAGGACAATATGTATCAGTTTCGCAAGGGCATATCCCACAAACGACCATCCGCCCCAGGTATATCCGTCCACATTGACATTCACATACAGCCGGAACGCCTCGAGCAGAAATCCAGTTATAATAATGCCGGCTATCAGGGTCAGTATAATCGTGTCGTCCGCGATGGTATCGGGTTTCCCCCTGTATTCCAGCCTTTCCGGTTTCTGGATATATCTTCTCCAGACCGCCAGCGCGATGCCGGCGAGAACGGCCAGACCGAACACCTCCATGGTGAATGAAAACCAGAGATAAAATGTGCCCGGGAAAAAGGGGACAAGAAAGGGCATGTGAAAGTGTGTCGCGTCAAAAGCTGCGCCCCATATAAGGACAAAGAACCCAAAGAATATA
>JAFDAR010000316.1 GCA_019313735.1 Deltaproteobacteria bacterium
ATACCCGAATATGCCAGACGTATATAGAAGTCTTTCTCTCCTTCCAGGGCGCTCCCGAAATGCAGCCGGGTGCATACCGAGACGCCGGTTTCATGTAACAGGGCCACGCGGAACTCGTCGAGATCTTTAATCCCCTTCCGCTTCATCGCCCCTGTGACATTAGGATACAGATAGAACGTCACGTTCGGCCGGAAACAGTGCACCCCCTCTATGGAATTGAGAATATCCGCGGCCGCGTCTCTCCTTTCTCTGAGGGTATCCAGCATCTGCCGGGCCTGTGCCTGGTCTCCGGTGAGTCCTTCCATGGCGGCGTACTGTATGAAATGATTCGAGCAGGATTCATCATTTACGTTGAGCTTGGTGATTACATCAATGACGTCTCGGGGTCCGATGGCTGCTCCGAGCCTCCACCCTGTCATGGCAAATTTCTTGGAAAAGCTGTAAAGAATCACAGATCTTTCGGCCATACCGGGAAGGGATGCCAGAGAAACACTCTTTCCTTCGTAGCGAACATCAAAATATGCCTCGTCACAGAGCACATAGAGGTCGTGCCTGATAGCCAGTTCGGCAAGTTTTTCAAGCTCTCGAGGAGAACATTCCGCGCCGGTGGGATTGTGCCAGTCGTTGAATATGAGCATCTTCGTGCGCGGGGTTATCTGCCTTTCGATAGCGTCCATATCCAGGTCGAAGCCTTCCTTCCCTTCAACATATCCATAAGGCAGCGCCCTGCCCTTCTGAAATTCTATCTGTGATTCATAAATGGGATAACCAGGATTGGGATAAAGAACTTCATCCCCTGGATTCATAAGCGCCAGTAGAAACTTGCCTATAACCGGCTTCCCGCCCGGCTGGATGGAGACATTTTCCATGGTATAATCAATCCCATGTGATCCGCTGACATCATCGGCCAACAGCTCACGCAACTGGGGTATCCCCGCGTTCGGACAATAGCCTGTCTTTCCTCCCCGCATTGCCTTTTCAGCCGCGTCCATAATGTTGGAAGGCGTCAGGATGTTTAAATCACCCAGATGAAAGGGATATACCTTGTTGCCCTTCGCCGCGAAAGCGGCCGCCTCGGCGGAAACGGCAAAGGCAGTCTCAACCCCCAGACGTTCTATCCTGTCCGCTATTCTCATGGTTTTCTCCTTTTACACTGTATATTCCGGAATACCAGTTTCTTTTGAATTGACAATACTTGGAGCCGCTTTCGGAGGATCTTCTTCCAGGAAGGGCAGAACGTTCTCTCCCTTCCATACCGGATATCCCAACAGGATTCCCGCCACGTTTCCTGCCGCAAGAATGGCCATACTCTGCCTTGTCCAGATGGTCGCCGAACCGAGATGTGGCACAATCACCACATTGTCAAGTTCGCTCAAACCCGGCTTCAGCTCCGGTTCATCCTCAAAGACATCAAGCCCCGCGCGAAACCCCGGATTATTCTGGCAGTGCCTCACAAGGGCATCTTCATCGATCAATGGCCCTCTGCTCGCGTTAATCAGGATCGCATTTTTCTTCATAAGTTTCAGGCGTTCCGAGCACCGGATGCAGGCTCACAAGGTCGGCTGTCTGAAGCACATCTTCCACGTTCTCCGCCCTTCTGCACGCAATCGGCCGTTCACCACGCGACTTCAGAAAATCCGCATAGGCAGCCACATAATCTTCGAGAGCGTTGTTACCATACAGATCATAATAAATGAGATCCATCTTGTGCCCCTCAACCATCATGCGAGCGTAGGCGGCGCCGATACGTCCCGCGCCTATAACGCCAAGCGTCTTTCCATAGAGAAGCTCTCGCGCGTAAACCTGTCAGCCTCCACCACCCTGCGCGCCGCCGAGAATGTCAAGGCTACAGTCATCTCCGCGGTGGTCTCAGTCAACACTCCAGGTGTGTTCCCCACACAGATACCATGTCTTGTCGCGGCGCCGACATCCACGTTATTATAACCCACGGCGTAATTGCTGTATGCTCTCCCTCCGGCATTTTCAAGGGCGGAGAAAAGCTCTTCTCCCCATACCTCAGTCAGCTGCCCTATGACTCCTGAGCAATTATCGCCTATCGCGGAGATGATCTCCCCAATGTTCAGGGCGTCTGTTGACGCGCAGACATCTACCCTGCAGCCCGCCCGGATTAAAATCTCCAGCCACCTCACACCCGGCAATTCCTTGGTAACAACCACACGTGTGGCACCCCTGGAATTGTGCACTTTCCACTTTTCACCGCTCGACATGAGATCCTCCTTTCAAGGCTTATGTAAGTTACTTTTTATAGAACCGCAAAGACCGGCTACATGTTAGCAGAAGAAGCGGGAAACTCAACAGAAAAATATGGTGGGGGAAACCACGAATAAACTATGCCGGATCACTGCTGAGCGCTTACCCGATGACCTCCTCGCAGCCTGTCAGGTGATCGATATCGTTGAAAAGAATAATATTCCCCCTGCCGTTTCTGAACTCCACAAATGTTTTAGAAGCCACATCCACGTGAACCTGTCTGATGTGAGAGAGGTCCATTTCTTTAATCTTGCAGAGGATAGCCATTATGGTGAAGTTATGTGCCGCGAGGAGCGTCGTGCCCGATTTCACAATAACGCGCTCTACGACGCTCCAGGCCCGCTCCTGAAGTTCAGAAAGGGATTCACCCCCCGGCATGACAACGGAAGTTGGATTCTCGGCCCATCGTTTCATGAGGTCCCCGTGGTTTTTCATCATCTCCTGAAAGGCCATACCTTCGAAATCTCCCATGTTGAGCTCCTTCAGGTCTTCCTCATGTTCGATCGGGAGATGGTGAAAATGATTGATGGCCTCGGCCGTCTGTATCGCCCGTTTCAGAGGGCTCGATATGATCGTGTCGATCTTTTCATCCCGCAATGACCTCGCGAGGCTGTCTGCCTGAGCCCTGCCGCGATTGCTGAGTTCGATGTCACTAATGCCCTGCACCCGTTTTTCTCGATTCCATAATGTCTGACCATGACGTACCAGTATGAGCTTCACAAGAGAGACCTCCCGAACAGTTAATAACAACAAAGGCCTTCTAACTCGTTACTGATACCTTTGCAAGGAGATCCTGCAT
>JAFDAR010000031.1 GCA_019313735.1 Deltaproteobacteria bacterium
GCGCATGGCGCCGGACTTTCAATAATCCTTCCGGGATGGATGTACTATGCCGCTGAAAAAGATCCGGTAAAATTTGCGCGGTTGGGCCGGGAGATTTTCGGCATTGAGGAGGATAACAATCTGAAGGCGGGGATTGAGGGAATAAACCGTCTGAAAGGATGGTTTACTGCCATCGGGAGTCCCGTGTCGCTGGGAGAGGCAAATATTTCCGGGGAAGACATCGAAAAGATCGCGGGGAACGCGTACACCCTTGCGCAGGTCTGGGGACTTCGAGACTATACCGAAGAGGTTATCGTTGATATCCTCAACCGCTGCAAATAAAACAGGAAAGTTGCGAACCGGATGACAGGCTCATACTATCGGGTGGTAAGAACGCCAGGATGGGTGAAAACAAGGCGTTTATAGAAATAGACGGGGAGAGGATCATTGACAGGACGATAAGAATCTTCAGGGAAATTTTTCAGGAGATAGTCCTGGTCACCAATTCACCCCTTGAGTATCTGGACCTGGATGTCCGGATTGTAACAGATATTGTAAAGGGGAAGGCCGCTCTGGGGGGCATCTATACAGGCCTTTTTCACTCATCCTGTGACTATGCCTTCGTATGCCCCTGTGACATGCCCTTTCTGAATAGTGATTTTATAAGGTATATGACAGGCAGGACAAAGGGTCACGATATTGTGGTTCCGGCGCCACCCGACGGGCTTCAGCCGCTTCACGCGATATATTCCAGAAAATGCATGCCTTCTATAAAGAGGCTCATTGATGAAGACAAACTGAAGATAACCGGCTTCTACAGGAAAGCGAGGGTGCTGGAAATCCCGGCCGATGTGATCGCGACTTTCGATCCGGAGGGCCGGATGTTTTTCAATATCAACTCGCCTGGTGACCTCGGAAAGATGCGCGCGGGGAGCGGAAGGCAGACCGCCTGAATAATGTGGCGGGGTTAGCGAGCGAATAAAAAGTAAACATTTTCCTTAATCCCGACTCGTCGGGATTGCCCCCCTCTTCTCCAGCTAAATTGGAGAAGAACCTCATGAAAATCGAGATATTATCCATCGTACAAAGAAAAAATACACGAAGCCTGTTGCAAAGAGAGATATGCAGGGCAGGATAAGATGTCTGTATACGCGTCCGAAGGGGGCCTCGAAATACTGGTTTGAGAGCAGGAGACAGAGGTGGAGGGGCGAGATAAGAACCCCCACGAGACCGCTGACAAGTGCGAGCATGACATAGGCCAGCACGAAGGGACCTTCGCCCATGGAATGAACGAGCGGGACAATAATGGGGAAAGTACTTCCCACAAAGGCTATTGTTATCCCCGTGATTCCCCCCACTATCAAGGGAAGGGCAACGGTAATAAGGGCGAGGGGAACGGAAAATTCCATAAACTCCCTGCTTATGGCAGCGACGGCATGGCTGTCCTCAAGCATTCCCTTGAAGACCAGTATGGCGATAACCATGTAAAACATCTTCAAGAGATGGGGGTCTATGACAACCCTCCGGATCTTGTCACCATCCATTCCGTTTTGATGCCAGACGCAGGCTATTGTCAGAACAAGAGCGATAATCAGACCTGCTTCCTTTGCAATATAAAGCCCGGGAAAGATGCGTGAGAGAACTATGCCGGCACCGAGACCAATAAGTATCACCATAAGGATGGGAGTAAGTTCTTTTAAAAATGGTCCCACGGGGCGTCCTTCGTTTCCCCTTTTTATGGCATGTTTAAGATCTGCCCCTCTTACGGAAAGAGAACCGAGAGAGACGGCTACAATGGTAAACGGGCACATGACCATCATAATTGTCCAGAGATCCATGTCTGTCAGTGTCACGGAAAGGAGTATACCCGGATAGAGGGGCCACCAGTATTCCCAGATATGACGGTACCAGTAGTTGATGAAACTGAGCTGATCCGGTCTGAGCCTGCTTTTGTTTCCCAGCTCTTTTACCATGGGAGCGGAAAATATCGCGCCTCCGGGCATGGGGAGAAGGCCGATAAGGGCCGGGAATATGGCAAGGTTCAGCCGGGGATTGGTCACAAGACCTCGGAAGTTGTTGAGGAGCCGCTCCATATGTCCCCCCTGCTCCATGCTGCTGCTGAGAACGAGGATGAGCGTAACAACAACGGCAAGGGAAAGGGTTTTGGGCATCACGATCGAGCCGGCGGCTGAGGAGAGCATTGCTCCCGGCGTCAATCCGAAGAGCACACCCGTGAAAATCGCCCCCAGGAGGAATGCGTTTCCCAGGGAGACATTCTTCCTGATGGCAATGAGGACGAGAATGAAGACAATAAGTATTCTCACGATGGGAGAAATGTTCAGAATAATCGACATAATATCTCCGCTAAACCGGCGTCCGAGTGATTCCGCCACCGGAAGGCAGGGAGATAATGTTTAAAAGTTTATTTGTCAAGGATTTAAAATCAGCACTGCAATTACTTTTTCGCGTGGTCCTATCTTTTCCCGTAGAATACCCGGTTTTTCCCCTGCCGCTTGGCCCGGTACATGTTGGAGTCCACCCGTTTTAGAAACATCCGCAGTTCCTCTTGAGATATATACTGGGCCACCCCAATGCTCACTGTCTTGTGTACTGCTTCCTCGCCGCCCAGGGGGTAGAAACCCTCATTCTCAAATTCCTCCCTTATTCTTTCCGCGAGAATGGTTGCCGCGTCTCCGGTTGTTTCGGGCAGGATAACGGTGAATTCCTCTCCGCCGAACCGGTATGCAGAGTCCGTTTTTCGAAGACATCGTCGGATTACCTCTCCCAGCCTGACAAGAACCACGTCTCCTTCAAGATGTCCGTATGAGTCGTTGAATTTCTTGAAATTATCGATATCCAGGAGAAGAAGGGAGAGGGGATGACCGTAACGATCGGCTCGCTCTATCTCTAATCTTATCTGGTCGTAGAAATGTCTCGAGTTATAAAGCCCGGTAAGGGCATCGGTGATACTCAACGTCCGGTATCTTGCTTCGCTTTCTCTCAATGCATCCTCGGCAAGTTTGCGGCCCGTTATATCTTCAAGGGTTTCAACGGCCCCTATGAGAGTTCCGGTGGAGCCTTTCAGCGCGGACGCGGTGAACCGCAGCCATTTCCCTTTATCTTCCAGGGCCGGGAAAAAATCGGTTGCCTCATAGGCATCTTCTATCAAATCTGATTTTTTGTACTTATCCGGGTACCAGTACGGAATTTCGTCCTGGCGCTCGTCCACAATAAGATCAGCCATGGTGGGTCTATATTCGTGGTAGAATGCCTTCCAATGATCTTTCGAACCGATCACATCTTCAGCCATTATGCCGCTCATTTTCTCCAGCGCCCCATTCCAGTATATTATCCTGCGGTCTTTACCTATAACAAACGCTGGAATGGGAGAGCTTTCGAAGAACGCTTTTAACAGTTGCTCTTCTTCTCGGAGGGGTTGTTTATCTACCGCGAAGCTGGCGGGTTTTTTTGTGAGATCAGGGGGTTTTGCCATTGATTTTATTCTCCCTTGAATACCTTATCGAAAAATAAGGACTTCTCTTTGGGAAAGTAGATCGTTGTTCCACGGTCGACTATGAGCTTTCCATCAAGGTGATCGAGTTCATGCTGAACAACACGGGCAAGAAATCCCGTGTAGCGTTTGTTTATCTTGTTTCCTTTTTCATCGTACGCCTTAACCTTTATTGAAGTGGCCCTTACGACATCGGCGCTTATGTCGGGGCAGGACAGGCAGGCCTCCCGCGTCTTTTCCCTGTCCCCCCGTATCTGTGTGATTCTCGGGTTTACAAGGACATCGTAATTGCCGTCACCCTTTTTTATCGGTGTTTTGTCTGTGAAGTTTCCATTTCTGAATACCACGACTTGTTTACTGATTCCTATTTGTGGGGCGGCAAGTCCCGCGGCGTCATCCCTTCCGGTAAACGCGTCGACAAGGATTTCGATGTCTCTCTTTCCCTCTTCATCAAAGGGAACCGGAATCTCATCGGCATGTCTCCTCAGAAGCCTTGACTCCTCTTCATTGATCTTTTCATCTTCCCATAATTTCCAGATCTTCATTTTTCTTACACAGGGCCTTTCTGTCTTCGGTTTTCTATTTTATAACACTATGGGATTGTTATTTCAATAGTATTGAAGTAATACGAGAATCCTGATAATCACAACGTAGCAATGTAAATAGAGGGGGAGTTGGTTGAATTGATAGGCAGGATTATAACAGAAGTGACAAAACGGGAATTTTCCCGGGCCATGCAATTTACTGAAGGTGTGGATGCGTCTCTCCCGCAGGGAAAAATAAATCATGATATGCTTCTTTATCTACATATCCCATTCTGTGAAAGTCTGTGTCCATACTGCTCATTTAACAGGATTGTGTTCGATAAGGATCTCTGCCAGAGATATCATAGCGCCCTCAGAAAAGAGATACGGTTTTACAGGGATAAAGGATATAACTTCACCAGTGTGTATGTGGGCGGGGGAACACCGACGATAATGATGGATGAACTGGAGAAAACCCTGCTACTGGCAGCGGATTGTTTCAGCATCAGAGAGATTTCAGTGGAGACCAATCCCAACCACCTTACACAGGAGAATGTTGATAGCCTTAAGAAGATCGGGGTTAACAGGCTTTCGGTGGGAGTGCAAAGCTTTGATGATGGACTCTTGAAGGCAATGGGCAGATATGAGAAATATGGAAGCGGCGACACAATTGCGGGGAGGATTGCGGAGATATCGGGGCAGTTCGATACCTTGAATGCCGATATGATCTTTAACTTTCCTGTCCAGACCGAAGAGATTCTGGTCAGAGACCTGGATATTCTGATCGATACAGGTGTTGATCAAGTGACCTATTATCCCCTGATGGTCTCGGAATCCACGCGCAAGAAGGTGGAGGGAACGCTGGGGATAGTTGATTACAGGAAGGAAAAGAGATTCTATCAACTGATTTCCGGAAGACTTGCCCCGTATTACATTTTTTCCTCGGCGTGGTGTTTTTCCAGAAAAGGAACCATGGTTGATGAGTATATAGTGGATTATGACGAATATGCCGGTCTGGGAAGTGGATCCATCGGATATATGGATGGCAGGAGTTACGCGAACACCTTCGACATACCTCGATATATTGAGATGCTGGACAGAGGAGAACTCCCATTGATGGCGGCTCGTGATTTTACACCCACGCAGCAGGCACGCTACGATTTTCTGATGAAGCTGTTTGGGCTAAGACTGGATGTCTCCTTCTTGAGGAAGAAATATGGTGGCGGGGGCACATGGTATCTCTGGAGAGAGATATTCGCCTTTATGCTGGTCGGAGGGTTGCGCTACAAGCGCGGCACTTTTTACCTTACGGACCGTGGCAGATACTATTGGGTCACAATGATGCGGGAATTCTTCACCGCGGTCAACAATTTCCGTGACTTTTGCCTGGGCAGATAGGAAATGAAAGTTCGGGTTGCGAGTTGCAAAAATGATCTTTGAGGAAAATGGTGCCATGGATGACAAGATAAGAGAATTACTGAAAACCCTTCCGAAGATTGACGAAGTACTCATCGTGCTCGAAAAGGACGGCGCGTTTGAGGGCGTTTCACGGGATATCGTGGTGGAAAAATGCCGCCAGATTGTAAAAGAGATGAGAAAAACCATATTGGATTCGGGGAAAGGCGATGGAAAAATTCCCGGCACCTTTTCCGCTGACAGAGCGGCACAGGAGGTTCAAAAGAGGTTGCTTGCCCTTCATGACTACAGCCTGCGCCGAGTGGTAAACGCCACAGGAATCATCCTGCATACCAATCTGGGAAGGGCCCCTCTCTGCGGGGAGGCGCTGAAAAGAATCATTGATGTAAGTGAAGGCTATTCAAACCTTGAGTTCAACCTTGACAAGGGGAAACGCGGAATAAGATACGACCATGTGAAGGAGATACTCTGCTGCGTATCGGGAGCGGAAGATGCCATAATCGTCAACAATAACGCCGCCGCTGTTCTCCTTGCCCTCAATGCCCTGTCGGAGGGGAAAGAGGCGATCGTTTCGAGGGGAGAGCTTATTGAGATAGGGGGGGCATTCCGTATCCCCGAGGTTATGGAAAAAAGTGGAGCCATTCTCAGAGAGGTGGGCACCACCAACCGCACGCACTTTTCTGATTATGAGAACGCGGTGTGCGGCAATACCGGTTTGATTCTGAAGGTTCATACGAGCAATTTCAAGGTGCTTGGCTTTACGGATGAGATAGACCTGGATGAGCTGGTAGAGCTTGGCAAAAAGAGAAACATTCCGGTGATGAATGATCTGGGGAGCGGATGCTTCGTGCCGTTGGATAAATATGGCTTTAAAAAGGAACCGACGGTTCAGGAGGTCTTGAAGACGGGTGTGGATGTGGTGACATTCAGTGGTGACAAGCTGCTCGGTGGACCGCAGGCCGGGATAATCCTGGGCAAAAAGACGATACTGGACAGGATAAAGAAGAATCCCCTCAATCGTGCCCTGAGAATAGACAAATTGACCCTTGCTGCCCTTGAGGCGACGATAATGCATTACCTGGATCTCGACAGGGCGGTGTGTGATGTAAGGGTGCTGCGATCGTTGACGGAACCGATCGCCGATGTCAAAAAAAGGGCGCGCAGGCTTTTGGGTCTGCTGGAGAAATTATCCCTGAAAGATCTGACCTTCTCCACTATGGAAGAACACTCCATGGCCGGTGGCGGATCGCTTCCCACGCAGGAAATTCCCACTGTTGTCGTGGCTGTAACATCCCGCAGCATCCCGCCGAGCAGACTGGAAAGAAGATTAAGGAAGATGGAAGTTCCCATAATCGCGAGGATATTCGAAGACAAAATTCTCCTCGATCTGAGGACGATAACTGAAGAAGAATTTGTTTTTATAGAGGAAGGAATGAAACACATAGCGGAGCTTGCGTGATTTTCAGGACCCTGTTTTCCAATTCCTTCGTTCCCCTTGCTTTCCGACCAATTTTCCTATGAAAAAGAAGATGACATCTGTAGATGACAGAGAATTCAAGTTCAGCGTATCTCCCTCTGAGAGTGGAGAGAGGCTTGACATTTTTTTGTCTAAAAAAGGTGTTTTCGTTACGCGTTCGCAGGTTAAGAGGGCGATTGATGAAGGGCAGGTGCGGGTAAACGGCGCTGAACCAAAACCGGCCTGTCGTTTGAAGATGGGCGATATGATCATTGTCCGGAGGGGAGAACCAAAGGAATGTGACCTTGCTCCGGAAGAAATACCCCTTGATATCATCTATGAAGACTCGCACATCCTTGTGGTGAACAAACCCTATGGCATGGTCGTCCATCCCGCGGGGGGAAACCGCAGCGGCACACTTGTCAATGCCCTTTTGTTTCATTGCGGGGATCTTTCCGGCATTGGCGGTGTCAAAAGACCCGGGATAGTGCATCGTCTGGACAAGGACACATCGGGGCTCATGGTAGTCGCGAAATCGGATGAGGCCCATATCGGGCTGGCGAGACAGTTCAAAGAACATCTCGTGAAAAAAACCTACAGGGTTATTGTGCATGGTGATATGAAGGAAGAAGAGGGGATAATCGACCTGTCCATAGGGAGACACCCTGTGGACAGGAAGAAGATGTCCACTAACAGCAGAAGAGGCAAAGAATCTCTGACCCGCTGGAGGGTAGAGGAACGCTACAATATCGCCACACTCCTTTCTGTCCGGATTGAAACAGGCAGGACGCATCAGATCAGGGTGCATCTGAATGCCATAGGATATCCTGTTGTCGGGGACGCTGTTTATGGTAATTCGAAAAAAAGAATCGAAGCGGTAAAAGATAATGTCCGGCGGGTAGCATTGAGAAAGATGCGCAGGCAGGCCCTCCATTCGAGCAAATTTTGCTTTCATCATCCGATCACAGGCGACCTTATGGAATTTTCATCCCCGCTTCCGGATGATATGGCGCAGGTATGTCATGAGTTGAGGAATAGAGGGTAGTACGCTAGCAGTTTACGGTTTACAGTTATCGGTTCACTGTTGTAAAAACATATGGCTCGACTGGGGAAATGAGAACACAGATGGATATTTCACGAGAGGCTAACATGTTTTCTGATTTAGATGCGAAAGAATTAATACAAGAGATGGGATCACCATCTAACGTGCTTCAATTGTTGCATAGTTCACTTGAAAGAACTGTGAACTGTGAACCGACAACCGTGAACGGTTACAAATAATGGTTAAAAACCCGGATCAGAGATATGGCACATCAGACGCGTTCAGATTTTCCAGGAGGGATGATGTGCGGTATCTGGAGTGTCTGGCGCTTGGTGGGTGCGATTTTATAACCCACGCGTTTTGTACCAGATGGGGCGGCACAAGCGGGGGAA
>JAFDAR010000317.1 GCA_019313735.1 Deltaproteobacteria bacterium
GACAGTGGTCAGATGTCGGGAAAAGAATCATCCTTTGTGGGGAAGCCAGGCCCTGAAGAAAGGATTCGTAAATCTGTATTCACCTTCTCTCTCAAAAAGGATGTTGAGCTTGATAAGTCTTGTGATCGATCTTTTCACGGTTGATGGGTTATTGAAGCCGGCGGATTTCATGAATGCAACGGAAAAAACCTTTTTCCCGCCCTCCATTGCTATGGCCATGAGGCACTTGTGCTGAATGTCCGTTAAAAGGCTGATGTAATTTTCATACGATTTTTGTTCCCTGGAAAAGATCAATTCAAGTGCGCTTTTCAGTTTGTCCATACCAATGGCCTCCTTTTCAGAGGTTACTTCCCAGAGGGCCTCACACAGCTGTTGTATGTCTCCGGAAATGTTGTTGGCCATTTCAAATACATGTTCCAGTGTCTCATCGTCAATTTTACGCTGTCCTTTTGTGAATTTCTTGCTCAGGAACTGAGAAAACTCTTCGTAAGGCAAGGGGTCCACCGTCATGGGGATGGCTGATTTGAAGAAGGGTGATTCGTGATGGGTAAATATGGCATCCATTTTGTGCCGGATGCTGCCGACAAATATGTAGGGAATAGTGCTTTGAAACTGTATTTTGCTTCGTAAAAGGGCGAGTGCTTCATAGGAATCTTCAAAGTTTAGAATGTCCTGGAATTCATCAAAGACCACGACCGGTTTTCTTTTTTTGCCTAAGGATTCAATCAAGGTAAGGACCTCGGGAATGGAATTGGCCTGCAACTTAACAGAAGCATCGAAAGAAACCGTTGGCAGGGATGTGAAAGGGTCGACGGAAATGGATGGTCTCAGGTATGCGAGAGATTTGACTATTTTTTCGAGCCAGCCTGTTTTTTGCTCTAAAATAACGATGGCACGAAGAATCCTTCTGCACAAGGCATCGATTGACTTGATGCCCAGGAGGTCTACATACAAGAGCCGCCCTCCATTACAACGAAGAACAGCCTCATAGACTGCGGATGATTTTCCGATCCGCCTTTCACCGAGGAGTACGATCCACAGAAATCCTCGCCTGAAACGATGGTTCCGTATTTGAAGGGATTCATCAGGCACCTCTCTTTGATTATTTCACTGTAGTGTATTATACATATTAGTGAAAGGAAGTCAAGGGGTAGATGGAGTCTGACACCATTCAAGTACCATTTAAGTAATTTAAGTATTCCTTGACATCAGGATATTCTGTATGTACATTGTTCGTACAATGATACGATATACAAGGAGGTTGTTATGACGACATCCACAATCACGGCAAAGACATCCCCTTCCCGCAAGCGGACATCCGCAGTGCGCTCCGGCAGACTGGGGCTGCGAACGACGCCGGCTCAGGCTGTGCTTATCCAGCGGGCAGCCGAGGTGACGGGGAAGAGCATTACCGAATTTGTTCTGACCAGTGTTTGCGAAAAGGCGGAACAAACCCTTTTGGATCAAAGGCTTTTCATGGTCGACGAACAGACCTGGATGGCATTTCAGGACGCCCTCGAAAGACCGGCACAGGTTAAGACTCGCCTGCAGGCGCTCATTGCGGAACCGGCGATCTGGGAAAAATAGAATGGCCGATGCCTTTTACTACGAGGCACCTGTTTTACTTTCGGAAGAGCATGACTGCGACGGTTTCGATTGCGGCCATATACTGCTCAACGACTGGCTGCAGCGCTATGCATGGCAGAATCAACGGGCCAATGCAGCGAAGACCTTTGTCGTTTGTCAGGGGCGCCAGGTCGTTGGCTATTACAGTCTGGCCGTGGGGGCGGTGGATCACGAAACCGCGACGGCGCGCGTCCGGAAGGGGTTAGCGAGGCATCCTGTTCCGGTGATAATTCTGGCCCGACTGGCTGTCGATCTTCATCATCAGGGGAAAAAGACAGGCCGGTGTCTGCTGAGAAATGCCATCCTGCGTACGCTTAGGGCTGCCAACATCGCCGGCATTCGCGCGATCTTTGTTCATGCGAAGGACGAACGGGCGCGCGGTTTCTATGAGCGCTTTGGCTTCGAGCTTTCCCCCATTCATCCCTTGCAACTTATGTTGCTGATCAAGGATTGTTTAGGGATTGTAAATGTGTAAATGGTAAGTAAAATTAAATGGGCGCTGTCCCTATTTACCAAAAATGCATTGACATTGCCATGTATGTGTCGTTATACTGCAACAGCAATGAAATATAATGGTGATTAGAGAATGGAAAAAGAAAAATTAAAAGAACTTATCATCGGCCATAAGGAAAAATTTCTCTCCAGGGGCGGGCTTGTGAGGAGGGAAATTCAGGATGAAATCGCAAATTATATTCCGCAGCGTGAGATCCTTATAATTACCGGTGTAAGAAGAAGTGGCAAATCATCTCTCATGAAGCCTTGAAAATCCTCAAGGGAGAATCTATCTGTTTTTAGATGAGATCCAGAATATCAATGGATGGGAGAAATGGCTGAACAGGCTCTATGAGTTTGAAAATGTAAAAATCTTTGTCACCGGTTCCAATGCCTCCTTGTTGAGCTCTGAAATCTCTACAGCCCTGACCGGCAGGAATCGTCAAATTGTGACCTGGCCCTTTTCTTTGCGTGAATTCCTGACAATGAAAGGGGTGACAATTGATGCCAAGAGCTTGTACAAGAGACAGAAGAAGGTTGAAATAAAAAGGTTGTTCAGAGAATATCTCGAATCAGGTGGATTCCCCGAAGTCCTGAAAACAGGAGACACAACCCTGCTGGAACAGTATTACAAAGATATCATCTATCGTGATGTCATTGCCCGCTATGGCATTAAAAATATTAAGGAGATTAAGGAACTAACCCTGTTTTTGGCGGCAAATCCGGGCACTATTCAAAGCTATAAGAATATGCAGAAAATTATTGGTGTCAGGAGCCAGAATACAGTCAAAAATTATTTAGAAGCGTTAAATGATGTCTATCTGTTTTTTTCTATGGACTTGTTTGATTATTCTTTGAAACGGCAGATTTATAATCCCTCTAAGATCTATTGCGTCGATGCGGCGCTGAGCAAT
>JAFDAR010000032.1 GCA_019313735.1 Deltaproteobacteria bacterium
CATGCTGGAGACAGGCAGACAAGGGTGAAAAAGAGATAGTCAGAATCAGTATTTGGAGTTTTGTGACAAATGGAAACGAAAGCTGTTGTTAAACATGTTCGGATATCACCGCAGAAGGCAAGGCTGGTTGTTGATCTGATAAGAGGGAAAAAGGTTGAGGATGCGGATACTATGCTCGGTTTTACGCATAAAAAGGCCGCATACATTGTAAGGAAGGTTTTAAAATCAGCGATGGCTAATGCGGTCCAGAATCCCAACATAGATGAAAATATACTTTATGTGAAAGAGGTATTCGTGGATCAGGGTCCTTCGCTGAAGAGGTGGAGGGCAAGGGCCCAAGGGAGAGCTGCTGCCATAAAGAAAAGAGCGAGTCATATAACGGTCGTGCTTGGTGAAAGGTAATCTGTAAGGAGGTGGAGGTTTGGGACAAAAAGTAAATCCCATTGGGTTCAGGCTGGGTATTAATAAAACCTGGAGTTCAAAGTGGTTCGCGGAGCGAAACTACGCTGAGTTGCTTCATGAGGATCTGCGGGTTAGAAAACATATAAAGGACAAATTTTTTCATGCAGGTATATCCAGGATAGAGATTGAAAGAGCTTCCGATAAGGCCAAGATTAACATCTATACGGCGCGTCCCGGCATCATCATCGGGAGGAAGGGAACGGAAATAGAGAAGGTAAAGAAAGATATCGAAAAGCTCATGACAGGGGATGTCATCATAAATATACTGGAGGTCCGCAAACCGGAAACAGATGCGCAACTTGTGGCCGAGAATATTGCGCTGCAGCTTATTAGACGAGTAGCTTTCAGGAGGGCCATGAAACGAAGTGTGACCACGGCCATGAAGTTTGGTGTTAAGGGTATCAGGGTGGCTTGTGCGGGGAGATTGGGCGGAGCGGAAATGGCAAGAAGGGAATGGTACCGAGAGGGCAGAGTCCCCCTTCATACATTGAGAGCGGATATCGATTATGGTTTTGCAGAGGCCAAGACAACTTATGGAATCATAGGCGTCAAGGTTTTGATATTTAATGGCGAGGTTCTGCCGGACAAGAAAAGCAGTCAGGAATAGGATCACTATGTTAGCACCAAAAAGGGTAAAATACAGGAAGATCCAGAAGGGTCGCATAAAGGGTGCTGCCCATAAGGGGATCACGGTCGATTTCGGTGAATACGGGCTCCAGGCAACGGAAAGTGGTCGGGTGACAGCGCGGCAGATCGAATCGGCCCGTATTGCTATAACCCGTCATGTGAAGCGTGGCGGCAAGATATGGATACGCATTTTCCCCCATAAATCGGTAACAAAAAAACCGGCAGAGACTCGTATGGGAAAAGGGAAGGGGGCTCCTGAAGAGTGGGTTGCCATAGTCAAAAAGGGCGCGGTTCTCTATGAAATGGAGGGAGTTCCAAAAGATGTTGCCCGCGAGGCATTGAGGCTGGCATCGTATAAGCTTCCTGTGGCGACCAAGTTTCTTTCCAGGGGAATATTTGATGAAAGTTAAAGAAATCAGAGACCTTAGTGTGGATGAGTTAAAAGAAAAGGAAAAGAATTTTATTGAGGAGCTCTTCAGACTCCGTGTCAGGTTTGCGACCGGACAGTTGGAGTCTCCCTCTGTGATAAAGAGTGTGAAGAGGGATGTGGCCCGTGTAAAAACTGTTCTCAGGGAAAGAGGAGACCAGAGGTAATATGGATAACAGGAGTAACAAGAGAAGCATACAGGGGATGGTGGTAAGCGACAAAATGGACAAGACGGTTGTTGTCTTGACGGAACGGCTGGTCAAGCATCCTAAATTTCATAAATATATAAAGAGGCACGTAAAATACAAGGCCCATGATAAAGAAAACAGATGTGGGTTGGGGGATAAGGTATTGATTGTTGAGTCACGCCCTTTCAGTAAAGAGAAGAGGTGGAAGGTGCATGAGATATTGGAGAAGGCGAAATAACAGGAGTGTGGCGGCGGGGTTTTTGTTATGATACAGATGCAAACCTTTTTAAGGGTGGCGGATAATTCCGGGGCTAGAAAAGTATGCTGTATAAAGGTTCTTGGTGGTTCGAAGAGGAGATATGCCCGCGTGGGAGATGTTATCGTGGTTTCTGTCAAGGAGGCTATCCCCAACTCGAAGGTGAAGAAGGGGGACGTGTTGAAGGCCGTTGTCGTGAGAACGAAGAAGGAAATTGGCCGGAACGATGGTTCATATCTCAGGTTTGACGAAAATTCTGCTGTTCTGATAAATGATCAGCTTGAACCGCTTGGCACAAGGATATTCGGACCAGTAGCCAGGGAGCTTAGGGCAAAACAGTTTATGAAGATAGTTTCCCTTGCTCCGGAAGTAATATAAGAGAGTAAAAGTTTTAGAGTCTTGGAGCTGCAGCGAATGCATATAAAGAAAAATGATATGGTAAAAGTAATAGCCGGCAGAGAGAAGGGGAAAACCGGTAAGGTGCTCAATGTTGTCAGAGAAAAAAATCGTGTTGTGATAGAAAAGACGAATCTGATAAAAAAGCACCAGCGTCCCGATGCGACCGGGAAGGGTGGAATAGTGGAAAAGGAAGCCCCTCTTCATGTATCCAATGTCATGCTTATATGTAGTAAATGTAATACCGGCGTAAGGATAGGGTACAAGGTGCTGGAAGATGGCAAGAAGGTGCGTATCTGCAAAAAATGCCAAGAGCTATTGGATGAGTAAACCGGGGAAAAACAGATGGCAAGATTGAGAAAATATTATAAAGAAGAAGTAACTCCCGCATTAATCAAGGAGATTGGATATAAGAACCCTATGCAGGTTCCCAGGCTTGAGAAAATTGTGGTTAATATGGGTCTGGGTGAGGCAATACAGAATATCAAGATACTTGACAACGCTGTCTCGGAGCTTGCCATGATTGTGGGTCAGAGACCCGTTGTTACCAAGGCGAGGAAATCGATTGCTACCTTTAAGCTGCGTCAGGGAATGTCAATAGGGTGTATGGTGACCTTGAGACAGGAAAAGATGTATGAATTTCTTGACAGGCTTGTCAATGTTGCCATCCCGAGGATCAGAGATTTCAGAGGTATTTCGCCGAAGTCATTTGATGGCAGAGGGAACTTTTCTATGGGGATTCATGAACATTACATCTTTACTGAGATTGATTATGATAAAATCGAAAAAGTTAAGGGGATGAATATAACTATTGTCACGACGGCTAAAACAGACGATGAGGCAAGGCAACTTTTAAAGTTAATGGGTGTTCCATTTCGTAATTAGGGAGGAGTTGGTGTGGCAAAGAAATCCTTGATAGCAAAAGCCCGGGCGAAGAAGAAATTTCCCGTCAGGGAGTATAATCGTTGTCCGTTGTGCGGAAGGCCTCGTGCTTATTACAGGAAATTTGATATGTGCAGGATATGTCTGAGAAAACGTTCCCTTAACGGAGAACTTCCAGGCGTTGTAAAATCAAGCTGGTAAAGGAGAATCAAGATGGGAATGACCGATCCTGTTGCCGATATGCTGACAAGAATCAGAAACGCTAATCGCATGAAGTTTAAAAATGTGGACGTGTTGTTGTCGAGGATGAATTTAAGCCTTGCGAAAGTGCTAAAAGATGCGGGATATATAAACGGATTTGATGTCAGAAAAGGTGACAAGAAGGCGCACGGTATGTTGAGGATACATCTGAGATATTCAGGCGTGAAGGATCGCGCTATAACAGATATACAAAGGGTGAGTAAACCAGGCAGAAGAACATATTCAGGCAGTCAGGATATTCCCAGGGTTTTAAATGGATATGGAGTGGCTATCCTTTCGACTTCCAGGGGGATCATGACTGATAAACAGGCACGGACCTTGAACGTGGGTGGTGAAATTCTCTGCAATGTGTGGTGAAAAGCGTTGGCTGATAAGATAAGGCGGGAGATTTATTCATGTCGAGAATTGGCAAGAGACCGATAGAGATCCCTGATGGCGTAAAAGTCAGGCAGGACGGTTCTTTAATAATAGTAGAGGGTCCCATGGGGATCCTTTCCGGAGAAATCCCGGAGGGAGTTGAAGTCGTTTTAGAGGGAAATATGATCCTTGTAAATACAAAGGCTGATGATAGATTGAGAAGATCGCTGCATGGTCTTATAAGAACGCTGGTTGCCAACATGGTAACGGGTGTGAGCAAGGGATTCGAAAAGTCCCTGGAGATAGTTGGAGTCGGATACCGTGGAGAGGTTGCAGGTAACGTTCTCAAGCTGCTTATAGGGTACTCCAATCCTGTGAAATACAACATACCGGAGAAGATAACCATCAAGGTTGACAAGCAGGTAAATATAGTGGTTTCAGGTATAGATAAGGAACTTGTCGGCAGGACTGCATCGGAAATAAGGAATTTGAAGAAACCCGAACCTTATAAGGGAAAAGGGATTAGATATGCAGGCGAATATGTGAGAAAGAAAGTAGGGAAGTCTGCGGGGGCATAAATCGGATCTTGAGTTCTTACGAAGTTGTCAAAATTATTGCAGGAGAGTTGTTGTGGCATCGATAAAGAGATTGAAAAGGATAAGAGAAAGGCGCGAGAAGAGGGTCAGAAGCAAGATCTGTGGCACAGAGGCGCGGCCACGTCTTTCGGTCTTTCGCAGTTCCAGGTATATATATGTTCAGGCAATTGCTGATGATGTAGGGAAGACTCTGGCTCAGGCATCGACGTTGGATAAAGCTCTTAAGGGAAATCTAATTGGTCTTAAGAAGGTTGAAGCGGCCAAAGAGGTCGGAAAACTGATGGCGAAAAACTTGTTATCAAAGGGCATAAAAGAAGCCGTTTTTGACAGAGGCAGGTTTCTCTATCATGGGAGAGTAAAGTCTCTTGCTGAAGGTGTGAGGGAAACGGGCTTAAAATTATAAATTTTTGGATCTGGATAAGGGAGATATGGAAGAAAGCGAACTTCTTGACAAGGTAATAAAGATCAAACGGACCGCCAAAGTGGTAAAGGGCGGCAGGAGATTTAGATTCAGTGCCGTGGTGGCGGTTGGTGATGGAAACGGCTCTGTTGGCATAGGCCTGGGGAAGGCCCATGAAGTTCCTGAAGCTATCAGAAAGGGTATGGAAATGGCTAAAAGGAACATCATTCAAGTATCCATTGTGGACGGAACTATACCCTATGAGGTAATAGGGCATTATGGGGCTGGGAGAGTTCTTTTAAAACCCGCCTCCAAGGGTACGGGTCTTATAGCCGGAGGTGCTGTCAGGGCTATCCTGGAAGTGGCGGGAGTCCGGGATGTATTGACTAAATGTTTAGGTTCGCACAATCCCCATAATCTTGTTAAGGCAACGATGGATGGGCTTAGAAGTTTGAGAAATCCTGCACAGATAGCTGCGCTGCGGGGAAAAGATATAGCTGAAATCTAAAAATGTAATATTGAGGAATGGGTCGTGAAACAACTTAGGATCAAACTTGTCAAAAGTTTCATTGGGAGACCTGAAAAGCAGAGAAGAATACTCCGTGGGATGGGACTTGAGAGGGTGAATAAAACAGTTTATCTAAAGGACACCCCGGAAATCAGAGGTATGGTCAACAAGGTCTCGCACCTGGTTTCTGCGGAAGAATGTGAGATAGATATATGAAGCTGAACGAATTGAGACCTGCAGATGGGTCCACTAAGAAGAGAAAAAGAGTGGGGCGTGGCGATGGTTCAGGTCATGGCGGAACATCCTGCAGGGGCCATAAGGGGCAGAACTCTCGTTCGGGTGGAGGCGTAAGACCTGGATTCGAAGGTGGACAGATGCCCCTTACGAGAAGGCTGCCGAAAGGAGGGTTTTACAACAGGTTCCGGAAAGATATTGTTATTGTTAATATCGGCCAGTTGAAAGCTTTCCCGAAGGATTCAGTCGTCGATGCGGATGCCCTGGTAACGAGCGGCGTTATTAAGGACAGTGGTGATGGAATCAAAGTGCTTGGCAATGGAAGTATAGACTATCCGTTGACGTTAAAGGTGAATGGTATAAGCTGCGGCGCCAGGGAAAAGATAGAAGCTTCAGGCGGCAGTGTAGAGGTTGTTTGATGATAGGTGGTTTTAAGAATATAACAAAGATTCCGGAACTGCAGAAGAAGATACTGTTTACCTTTTTCCTTCTTGCCGTTTACAGGATAGGCGCGCATGTGCCCACGCCAGGGATAGATACACAGGCCCTTGCCGCGTTTTTTGAGCAGGCGAAGAATTCTCTTCTCGGGCTCTTTGACATGTTTGCGGGGGGCGCTCTGAGCAGGCTCTCTGTTTTTGCCCTGGGTATTATGCCCTATATCAGTGCATCCATTATTCTCCAGCTGCTGACGGTTGCCGTTCCTCATCTCGAAAAATTGTCTAAAGAGGGGGATGCAGGCAGAAGAAAAATAACCCAGTATACGAGATATGGCACGGTTATCCTGAGTATCATACAGGGGTTTGGCATAGCTGTAGGCCTGGAGAATATGGCAGGTCCCTCTGGTTTATCTGTTGTTATCACACCAGGGTGGGCTTTTCGTCTGATGACGGTCATTACACTGACGGCAGGCACGTCGTTTATCATGTGGCTGGGAGAAACGATTACTGAAAAGGGAATAGGGAACGGGATATCCCTGATCATCTTTGCGGGTATCGTATGCAGGGGGCCCGCCGGCGTTGTGAATACCTTCCGCCTGTTATCTACGGGTGAGATGGGAATATTCTTTGTTGTGCTCCTCACAGTAATGATGGTTGGTGTTGTCGGTGTAATAGTATTTGTCGAGAGTGCGCAGAGGAGGATCCCTGTACAATACGCGAAAAGAGTTGTCGGGAGAAAGATGTATGGTGGTCAGACAACTCATCTGCCCCTGAAGGTCAATACGGCGGGCGTTATCCCTCCGATCTTCGCCTCATCGATCATTATGTTCCCGGCTACCATTGCCAATTTTATTCCGCATCCGTGGATGAAAATGGTGGCAGGGTTTCTGATGCCCGGGAGATTTGTATATGAGCTGTTATATGTAGCGCTAATAATATTCTTCTGTTATTTTTATACAGCTGTCACATTCAACCCCGTGAATGTTGCTGACAATATGAAAAAGAATGGCGGTTATGTGCCGGGCATACGACCCGGTAAGAAGACCGCCGAGTATATAGACAGTGTCCTGACGAGGCTTACCTTCAGTGGCGCCGTATATGTCTCGGCTGTTTGCGTCCTGCCGAGTATCCTTATAAGTCAGTTTAATGTTCCTTTTTATTTTGGGGGTACAGCACTCCTGATCGTTGTCGGGGTTGCTCTTGACACGGCAGGTCAGATAGAGACCCATCTGCTTACCAGGCAGTACGAAGGGTTTATGAAAAAGGGCAGGATGGGCAGAAGACGTTAAGTTCCGACATGTCGGGATTGTACCCAAAGGCCCCTTATAAGGCAATAAATCAGATGGTTATCGCGAAATCTCCTGACGGTCGCAGGTCGACCCACTTTGAGCATGCGATAGCCGTCACTGTAGGTGGACGTGCTGTGATATTAAGGAGCAGGATATAAGGGGAGCATTTTCACCCTTGGGTACTTGCGGAGTAATGATCAGATGGCTAAAGAAGAAGCTATAGTTGTTGAAGGTACTGTATTAGAACCATTACCGAACGCAATGTTTCGTGTTGAGCTTGAAAATGGTCACCGTGTTCTGGCTCATATCTCAGGGAAGATGAGGATGCATTTTATCAAGATATTGCCGGGAGACAAGGTAACGATAGAGCTATCGCCCTATGATCTGACCCGGGGCAGGATTACATATCGGTCGAAATAAGACGGAAATGGAGTGTGAGGACAGTGAAAGTAAGGGCATCTGTTAGAAAGATATGTGTTAAGTGCAAGATTATAAAGAGACGTGGTGTTGTAAGGGTCATATGCGAAAACCCTAAACATAAACAGCGCCAGGGATAAACAGCGGGAGGTTGCAAGGTGGCAAGAATCGCAGGAGTTGATAGGTCTAAGAAAATTCTTGAAGAGGCCGGGATCGATCTTGATACAAAGACAGACAACCTTCTCGATGAGCAGATGACTGCCATAAGAGACATTATAGATAAGGATTGCAAGGTTGAAGGTGACCTCAGGAGAGAGGTTACCATGTCTATAAAACGTCTCATGGATATAGGGGCTTACAGGGGTTTGAGGCATAGAAAGGGCCTTCCTGTGAGGGGCCAGAGGACATCTACCAATGCAAGGACGAGAAAAGGCCCGAGGAGAGCTGTTGGAGGAAAGAGAAAGAAATAAGGTAAAAGCTTGTCATTAGACAGGCTCTATGTTTGGAGGAGAGATGGCTCGACCAAAAAAGAGAAATGTAAAGAAAAAGGAAAAAAAGAATATCTCTGACGGGATTGCCCATATTCAATCAACTTTTAATAATACCATAGTCACTATTACGGATTTGAGCGGCAATGTTATTGCCTGGTCTTCGGGTGGTGGACAGGGATTTAAAGGTTCAAGGAAAAGCACTCCCTTCGCCGCGCAGTTAACAGCTACAGATGCTGTCAAGAAGGCGAGGGTGCATGGACTGAGAAACGTGCAAGTGTTTATAAAGGGACCTGGTTCGGGGAGAGAATCGGCGCTCAGGGCGTTGCAGGCAGCAGGTTTGAACATAAGTCTTATCAGGGATGTGACCCCGATTCCCCATAACGGTTGTCGTCCGCCGAAGAGAAGAAGAGTTTAGATTACCAGGTTCTGACTGGATTATATATTAGGTAGGGGAGGAGTATTTTGGCAAGATATAGAGGATCTTTATGCAGGTTATGCCGGGCTGAGAGTGCGAAACTGTTTCTGAAGGGAGACAGGTGTTATAGTGATAAATGCTCCTTTGAACGAAGGAGTTATATACCCGGGGAACATGGACAGATTAAATTCAGACGAAAGGCGTCCGATTACGGTACCCAGTTAAGAGAAAAGCAAAAACTCAAGAGGACGTTTGGCCTTTTGGAGAAGTCGTTTAAGGCCTATTTTGAAAAAGCTGAGAAACAAAAGGGCATAGCGGGCACGAATCTGCTGCTCCTGCTGGAGAGAAGACTGGACAATATGGTGTACAGGCTGGGCTTTGCAAATTCCAGGGGTGAGGCCAGACAACTCGTAAAACACAATCATTTTCTGGTGAATGATAAAAAGGTAAACATCCCTTCGTATCTGGTCAAGATAGGTGACAAAATACAGGTTAAGCAAAAAAGCAGGAAGGTTGCCACTATACTCGATGCCATAGAGACCGTTGCCAGGCGTGGCATCCCCGAATGGCTGGAGCTGGATAAAGGTGATTTTGCCGGTGTTGTAAAAGTGCTGCCTACTCGGGAAGAACTGACTATGCCCATCCAGGAGCAGTTAGTGGTTGACTTTTACTCTAAGTAAAAAGTTTTATGTGAGGAACTAACAATATGGAGAGAAACTGGCGCAGCCTTATAAAATCAGAACGAATAGAAATTGACGAAAAGACTCATACACCTCTTTATGGTGAGTTTACGTGCCAGCCCTTGGAAAAAGGGTTTGGTATCACACTGGGGAATGCCCTGAGGAGAGTGCTCCTTTCTTCTATTTATGGCGCAGCCATTACATCTGTGAAATTTGACGGAGTACTTCATGAATTTTCGGCTATCTCCGGTGTCAAAGAGGATGTCTCTGATATCATCTTGAACTTGAAAGGGGTACGCCTGAAGTTACACGAGGATGGTTCCAGAACCCTTCATATAGACTCCACCGGAGGAACTGTCAAAGCGGGAGATATTATCACAGATGAAACGGTTGATGTCCTCAACCCCGATCACCACTTGGCGACCCTTTCGGATAATGCGGTGCTTAAGGCTGAGTTGATGGCTGATGTGGGAAAGGGGTATGTCCCCGCCAGGAGAGAGACAGACATAGAGCAGCCTGCGGGAACAATCAATATTGATGCCATGTTTTCCCCCATCAAGAAGGTCGCATATACGGTTTCCAATGCCCGTATTGGTCATATAACAGATTACGATAAGCTGGTATTGGAAGTTTGGACGGACGGCAGTATTCTGCCCGAGGATGCCATTGCCTATGCGGCCAAGAGCTTAAAGGAACAGCTGAATGTGTTTATCAATTTTGATGAACAGGAGGAAGTAGAGGAACCAAAAGAGATTGTAGAGGAAGATAGTGTTGCTGAAAACCTGTTTAAGGGGGTTGATGATCTGGAGCTCTCGGTAAGATCCGCCAATTGTCTGAAGAATGCCGGCATTCAATACATAGGAGAGCTTATTCAGAAGACAGAAGCAGAAATGCTCAAGACACAGAACTTCGGAAGAAAATCTTTGAATGAAATAAAAGACATACTTGCCGAGATGGATCTCAGCCTTGGCAGCAAGGTGGATTTTCACCCTCCAGGCATGGATGATGATATGAGTGAGAAAGAATAACACTTAAAGGGGTAATGCTCAATGCGTCACAGGAAAGCCGGAAGAAAACTTGGCAGGACATCAAGTCACAGAAGGGCCATGATGAGGAATCTCGTGACCTCCCTTCTGGAACATGAGAAGATCATCACAACCGATGCGAAGGCCAAGGAATTGAGAGGTGTTGCCGATAAGATGATAACCCTGGGCAAAAGGGGGACTCTTCATGCGAGGAGGCAGGCACTGTCTTTTATAAGGAGCAGCCAGGTTACAAAAAAAGTGTTTGAGGAGTTATCATCCCGCTACGCTGAAAGGGCTGGTGGATATACAAGAATGGTCAAAGTGGGTAACAGAGAAGGTGATGATGCTCTTCTCTCTGTGATAGAATTAATGCCGGCGGAAGAGAAGAAGAAAAGGACAAAGAAGAGAAAGGTTGCCAAATAGCAGTAGCATAAGTTAGTTTTGCTGGTTTTAAGGGGCAGGAAATCCTGCCCCTTTTTTTATTTCTTGATTTTTCCACGAGAGAAGATATAATCACCTTTCTATTTCTGGTAGAGGTTTTTTCATACAGATTTGAGCGATGACAAGGAGGTTATGAGTCATGGGAGAAGAGAAAATTGGTGAGGTGATGAAGTTTTTTGCGAAGCCCAGTGTTGCGGCGGTCAAGATTACGTCGGGAGAATTGCTGACAGGTGATACGGTTAAATTTACCGGTCATACCACGGATTTTGAAAACAGAATTGACTCAATGGAAATTGATAATAAACAGATAGAAAAGGCAACGGTGGGCGATTATATAGGTATCGAGGTTTCTGACCGTGTTCGCCCCGGAGATGAGATGTTCAAGGTTATTCCGGAGTAATCCCGTTTCTGTTAAGAAGAACGTTTTTCGATCAGACATGGATTGAATCCCTGGTGGTTGATCTATGCGATAAGAAGTTTTGAAGGCCATGGGTTGTAGTATAAATCCCGTGGCCTTTTTGTTTGGAGTGTGCGCATGCAGAACCCTCTCTCGTATCTGGAAGGATTGAAACAAAAGGGAATAAATTTAGGTCTTGGACCCATCTCCAGGCTTCTCGATCGTCTTGGAAACCCTCAGAATAAATACAAAACGGTTCTGGTGGGGGGCACCAATGGCAAGGGATCCACAGCGGCGATCCTCTCTTCCATATTAGCCAGTGAAGGCATGAAGGTTGGTCTCTATACATCTCCTCACCTGTGCGACTTCAGGGAACGGATAAGGATAAACGGGTGCATGATCCCGGAAGATACGCTTTGTGCACTCATAGATAAGGTACAAGAAGAGATCAGGGAGGACGTTACTTATTTCGAATTTGCCACCGCCCTGGCATTTCTGTATTTTTCTCTGTGTGAGGTGGATATGGCGATTGTTGAAGTGGGTATGGGGGGGAGGCTCGATGCTACAAACCTCGCATATCCCGAGGTCTCCATAATAACCAATATCTCCATGGAACATCAGAAATATCTGGGTAATAACCTGAAATCAATTACCGGTGAAAAGGGAGGAATCATAAAGAAAGGCGGCGTCTGCGTGACAGCTGCCAGAGGACGCAAAGTCCTGGATACTCTTGAGGAGATTTGCCGGCAAAGAAAGGCTGTGCTCTACAGGACAGGCAGGGATATAAGGATCAGGAGGTCCGGAAAAGGAAGTTTTTCCTACTATGGAATTAATAAACTCTACAGTGGCCTCAGCCTTTCTCTTGCCGGCAGACACCAGATTGAAAACGCAGCCCTGGCCCTTGCGGCCATTGAAGTTCTGACGGCAAAAGGTGTGAGCGTCAGTGATACATCCGTGGTCGAGGGATTAAGAGATGTCCGGTGGGAGGGGAGACTGGAACTCGTTTCCCGTAACCCCGGGATTGTTGTAGATGGCGCCCACAACCCGGCAGGTATTTCATCTCTGTGCAACGCCCTGATGACAGACTTTTCTTACCGGAGATTGATAGTCATGTTCGGTGTACTTCGTGATAAAGACTATGCCGGGATGTTGAAGAAATTGCTTCCCCTTGTGGATAAACTTGTACTTACGAAACCGAAAGTGGAAAGAGCCGCGTGTACAGAGGATTTGTTGTCGGTTGCCTCACTGCATCATGGCCATATTGAGGTCGTAGACGATTCGGTAGAGGCCCTTGCCAGGGCCCGGTTTCTTGCAGGAACTGACGATCTTGTGTGCGTTACGGGTTCGCTCTATCTTGTGGGAGAGATAAAAAAACATCTGTGTTTGGGCCTTCCGGAAAACAGGTTTTTGTGATAGTGAATACAGCCTGTTGGTGTTAGAGATATTGTCTGGAGGATGCTTTGTGAGGAAAAGGTGTATACTGCTTTTCATGTCAATGCTTTTGTTCTTGTGCGGGAATCTTTCTTTTGCCTCTGTGCAGGATATGTCGAAACGGGTGGATATAGAAGCTGATAGCCTGGCATATGACAGCGATACCGAAACATATCGAGCCAGCGGCAATGTCATTATTTCTTTTGAGGATGGGTTCATTAAAGCCGATGATGTCATATTGAACAGGTTGAAGGATGAAGCAACAGCCGAGGGGCATGTATTCATAAAGAGCGGCAAGGACATTCTTGAAGGAAAGAAGGCACAGTTCAACATTGGCACTGAAACAGGCACCATGTCTGACGGAAAGGTATTTTTTGACAAGAATCACATCTACCTGAGAGGGGAAACAATCGAGAAGACGGGCGACGCGACCTATTTCCTGAAGGAGGGCCGGGCAACGACCTGTGATGGTGAGGATCCCGACTGGATGTTTACCGGTAGAGAGGTGGAGGTTACCATTGATGGATATGGGACTGTTAAACACGGTACCTTCCAGGTAAAAGGTATACCTGTTCTTTATCTCCCCTACATGATATTCCCTGCCAAGACTACCCGGCAGACGGGCCTGCTGCTTCCCCATATCGCCTATTCGCGTGACAAACTGGGATGGGACACCGGAATTCCCTTTTACTGGGCTATTTCAGAGAACGCCGATGCGACATTTTATCAGCGCTATATGGACAAGAGGGGATTTCAGGAGGGAGCGGAACTGCGGTATATTGTCGGTGAAGATTCGCATGGCACACTGTATGGCGATTATCTCAATGACTCCATGGAGGTGTCGGAGTCCGAAGGGGACGCCGTTCTGCACAGGGACTGGAAAGAAGATAACAAACGTTGGTCGTATTACCTGGACCACGAGACGACATTCAGTCCGGGCTTTTACCTGAAGACGGATATAAAAAGGGTATCTGACAGGTGGTATTTCAGGGATTTCGATTCATATAACTATTATATGGCGCATTACAGAGAGAATGACACCCGCATATTCAACGGGGTCTCGTTCGATGCCGACAAATCCCTGACCGCGCTGACCTCGACGGTTCGTCTCGTAAAGGACTGGAACCTGTTCAACGCGACCGCGCTTATGGAATATACGGATAATTTTCAGAGCTGGTCCAACGATGAGACACTGCAGAAGTATCCGGAGATTACATTTACCGGCATGAAGCAGCCCATTTACAATTCCCCCTTCGATTTTGAACTGGCATCATCGTATGGCCATTATTACCGGACCACGGGATACCGTGGGGATGTCTTCGATGCCTATCCGGTTTTTTCGTGGCCTCTGAGTTTTGGTGACTATCTGGATTTTACACCATCCCTGGGGTTGAGAGAGACAACATGGGAAAGCTC
>JAFDAR010000318.1 GCA_019313735.1 Deltaproteobacteria bacterium
AATCCTGCGTGGTTTGGGCAACAACGCACACTTTGTCGTACAGGGGAAGATCGTTGACATCCTCTTTGTCATTAATAACAATTCCATTATCTGAGGAATATCCCAGGAGACTTGTGACCTCGGGATGCTCTTTGTCTCCGGCTATGATAATCGTATAACCAAGCGCGGCATGCTTTTTGATTATCGCCTGGACGCTTGCAACCCTGGGACATGTGGCGTCTACAATTTTTATTCCCCTTTCCCTGATCTCTTTCTTTTCCCGGGGCGATATTCCATGAGCTCTGATAACAACGATCCCATCCTGAATTTCATCAATACTGTTCACAGGAACAATGCCCCGTTGCTTGAGAAGCTCGACTGTCTGAGGATTGTGTATAAGTGGGCCGTATGTATACACCTTCTTATCCCCTTTATTGCGGGCTATCTCAAGGACCATGTCGACTGCCCTCTTCACACCCATGCAGAAGCCTGCTGTCTCGGCAAGTTTAATTCCCATTGTTTATTCCCACATCATTTTCCGGCATGTTTTCTGGCATACAGGAAAAACTCCCTGTTTCCGGCCGGACCGGTAATTGGTGACTCGCATGTGCCCATCACCTCAAGACCCAGTTCCTCCGAAAATTTTACAATCTCCTCAACAACCCTTCTGTGCACTCTGGGATCTCTTATAACGCCCCTGCCTACTTCATTCCTGCCCACCTCAAACTGAGGCTTGATCAGGGCGAGGATGGAGGCATCTTCACCTGTTAGTTTAAATGCGACGGGTAACACCAGCTTAAGGGAAATAAAGGAGACATCTATAACGGCCATATCTATTTTGTCCTCTATCGCCTCACCTGAAAAATATCTGATATTGGTCTTTTCAATAAGTATTATCCTGCTGTCTGTTCTGAGTTTCCAGTCGAACTGGCCATATCCCACATCTATCGCGTATACCTTTTTTGCCCCTTCCTGAAGGAGACAATCGGTAAATCCACCAGTTGAGGCGCCTATATCCAGGGCTACAACATCTTTCACATCAACACCGAAGGACAGCAGTGCCCCTTTGAGTTTCAATCCGCCCCTGCTGACATAGGGATTCTCTCCGCCCTTTATCCTTATCCCGGCATCATGGCGTACAAGGGTCCCCGCCTTGTCGATTCTTTCCTCGCCCACCACAACCAGACCCGACATTATAAGGGCCTTGGCCTTTTCGCGAGTTACCGCAATGCCCCTGTCAACCAGGAGCCTGTCCAATCTGATTTTAGGATTTTTAGTCTTCATGTGATTCAGATTTGATGGGACAAAGGAGCGGAAGAAAATCTATCTAAAGAGATATAACGATCAGAATTTCATAATCTCCCGGACGGCCTTTGCTATGCCCTCCGCGTCAATGCCATGTTTTTTCCTCAACTGGGCCTGTGTCCCATGTTCCACGAATTCGTCCCCGATGCCAAGCCTCTTTACAGTGACCCCGGAGATTCCCGCCTCTTCAAACAATTCAAGAACCGCGCTGCCGAAACCACCCATAAGGATATTTTCTTCAACTGTAATAATCTTTCTAAAAGAAGATGCTATTTCGCATAAGAGAGTTTTATCAAGGGGTTTTACAAAGCGGCTGTTGACAACGGTTGCCTGGATATTTTCATCCGCGAGTCTCCGGGCGGCCTCGAGGGAAGGATATACCGTGGAACCTATGGCTATTACAGCCACATCTTTGCCCTCGCGTACGATCTGGGCCTTCCCTATCTCAATACTCTCCGGTGCCTGATCAAGGGGAACACCCACCCCGTTGCCACGGGGATACCTTATCGATACCGGCCCCCCGCACTCCACAGCCGTCCTGAGCATCCGCTGGAGTTCATTCTCATCCTTAGGAGCCATAACAACAATATTGGGAATGGTCCGGAGGTAAGAATAATCAAAAAGCCCGTGATGAGTGGGACCATCGTCTCCAACTATTCCCCCCCTGTCGAGGGCGAAAACAACGGGCAGGTTCTGAAGGCAAACGTCATGGAGTACCTGGTCATACGCCCGCTGCAGAAAGGTGGAATATATGGCAACAACAGGAATAAACCCCTCTGTGGCCAGACCCGCGGCAAATGTCACACCATGCTGCTCGGCGATGCCCACATCATAGAACCGTTCAGGAATCTCCTTTGCGAACCGGTCAAGGCCGGTACCACCTGTCATGGCTGCTGTGATTGCAACAATGCGGGTATTTTCGCGCGCCAGTTGAACCATTGTGCGGCCGAACACCTCCATGTAAGACGGTACGGAATTATCGTTGGCGACCGTTTTCCCGGTGGCGATATCGAAAGGTCCTATGCCATGGAATCTGGACGGCTCCTCTTCGGCAAACCTGTAACCATTTCCCTTTTTGGTAATAACATGCACCAGGACTGGTCTTGCCCGGAACCATAAATGCCTTCAATGACTCTTCAGCCTGTCTTGCAAACTTGATTACATGTTCTCCTACACCGGGCACGGTCTTCAAGAAATCACGGATTTTTGCCCTCAGTTTCGTAATTTGCTGACCCGCCATAATGCGATTCAGATACGATGACATGGCGCCCACGTTGGGCGAGATAGACATCTCATTATCATTCAGGATAACGATCATGTCCTTTTTCCTTTCTCCACACCAGTTGAGTCCTTCGAATGCCATTCCGGCGGTCATCGAACCATCTCCAATGACCGCAATGACCTTGAAATCACCGCCCTCAAGACACCTTGCCTCTGCAATGCCGGAAGCGGCGGATATGGAGGTGCTACTGTGCCCCACGCCAAAGGTGTCATAAACACTTTCCCCCCTCTTGGGGAAACCACTTATACCGCCCATCTTTCTGAGCGTATGAAAAGCCTCTCTCCTTCCCGTAATGATTTTGTGAGTATATGCCTGATGTCCCACATCCCAGATGATCTTGTCCTTCGGTGTATCAAACACGTAGTGGATGGCAAGAGTGAGCTCTACCGCCCCCAGAGATGGCGCAAGATGGCCACCGTTTCGGGAAACTACCTCCAGTATCTCCTGCCTGATTTCCCCGGCAAGAATGTTCAATTCTTCAATACTCAGACACCTGATATCTTCAGGGCTGTTTATGCCCTCCAATATGCCTGTCTTTTCATCCATAAAAACATTCTCCTGCGTTTCGGGTCCATGGCCACTCGGAACGTCCTATGACTTTCGCTCGGCGATAAACCTCGCTATCATTCTTAGAGGCTCGGCCTTTTCATCAAAACGGCTTATGTCCAACAAGGCGTCTTCTACAAGCTTTCGCGTTCTCTCTTTGGATTCTTCAAGACCGATCAGTGCGGGATAGGTCGCTTTCTTGCTTCCCTCATCACTGCCCGTGTCTTTTCCCAGGATTTCCCTGCAGCTTTCAATATCCAGTATGTCGTCCGCTATTTGAAAGGCAAGTCCCGTCTTTCTCCCATATTCCGAAAGGGCGTTCAGATCATCTTCGCCGGCACCGGTTGCTATTGCGCCCGCCCGGATGGAAACAGTTACCAGAGCCTGCGTTTTATGGGTGTGTATGTAGTTCACCCTTTCCATATCCACGTCCTTGCCCTCTGCCCTGAGATCCGCCACCTGGCCGCCTATCATGCCCTGAAACCCCACCGCTGTCGAGATTTCATGAATTATGGCCAGACTCTTTTCAGGGGATATCCCCGAGGCTTTTCCAGACATAAGGCAAAAGGCCTCTGTGAGAAGGGCGTCTCCCGCGAGGACTGCTACACCC
>JAFDAR010000033.1 GCA_019313735.1 Deltaproteobacteria bacterium
GTATAGAATATAATCTGCCGCTGAAAATTGTTTATGCGTAAAATTATTAAAGATAAACGCGGCAATGGCAAGAATCTTGAAAATGGCTTCTCTGCCGCGTAGCGGCTTACTTGAACAAATCACTTCACCTGACCGCCAACAGCGCGGCGATTTCTGGAAGGGTCTGCCACACATCAAGGCAGGTGGTTTTTCAAGGTTCAGTGCCCCGCAGTGTTGGCGGCAGGTGAGCTTTTCGTTAGAATGCTGAGAGGGATCATATGAGACAGAAACATGCGGACAGGGATGATGAATTCAAAGACAAATACCGGTGGCGGGCAGGGGTGGAAGCAACCATGTCTGAGTATGAAAGAAAGGCAGGCGTTAAAAACCTTCGTGGCCGGGGTATGAAGGCTGTGCGGTTCTGCGCAACCTTGAAGGCAGTTGGTATCAACATCTTCAGGGCAACTGCGTTCAGAAACGCAAAGATCTCTCCAAAATCCATCCAGAAATGGACATGCTGGTGTGTTTCTCGCCTATGTTTCTATGTGAAAGAACAATATTGCGCTCTTTTGGGCAATTTGGGTAAGATGTTTCCCAAATCTACATTTTCAGCCGGTTTTTCCGGGAGATCGGCCAGCTGACTTTTTACGGGTGCATCAAAGGTAACTCAACTCGGCTTAGAGATTTGGAGAGATAACAGAGGAGAGAAATATGATACAAGTCGAAAACCTGACAAAGTACTACGGTGATTTCTGCGCTGTCGATCAGATCAGCTTCGATATCCACAGGGGGGAAATCCTGGGGTTATTGGGTCCTAACGGCGCGGGGAAAACGACTACGCTCAGGATGCTTACAGGATATATTTCACCCACTGCGGGAGATGTATGGGTAAAAGATTATTCCATCGACGAAGATCTGCTGGAGATCAAGAAGCTTATCGGGTATCTGCCCGAGTCGGCCCCCCTTTATCACGATATGCTCGTTTATGATTATCTGGATTATGTTGCTAGGATACGGGGAATCGCTAAAGAAAACAAAAGTGCGAGGATTCGCCATCTGGCAGACATGTGCGGTTTGAATGAAATTATGCACAATGTCATAGATGAGCTGTCAAAGGGACTAAAACAGCGGGTAGGGTTGGCACATGCCATGATGAACGATCCAGAGATACTTATACTGGACGAGCCCACTTCAGGTCTGGATCCCAACCAGATTATGGAAATCCGGGAAATTATAAAAAAATTCGGGAAGGAAAAAACGGTCGTGCTTTCTACTCACATACTGAGCGAGGTGGAGGCCACCTGTGACCGTATAATTATCATCGATAAAGGGAAAATTGTTGCCGATGACAGCATCGAGGCGATCAAACAATCGGAAGGCGACGAAAATCTCATTTCAATATCTCTATTGAATGCGGAGTTTAAGAATGTCGAGGATACATTTAATGGAATTGACGGAATTATAAAGATCGATCAGATTGACAACGAAGATGAAAGTCTTCTCACTGTAAAACTTACGTCCCGATCATCCTTAGACCCTAGAGGTGATATTTATCGGAGAATAAAGGAAACAGACTGGGTTCTGGTAGAGTTTCATCGGGAGAGAAGAACGCTCGAGAACATATTCCGAGAATTGACGAAGGAGTCTTAATATGCGACAGGCCATACATATTTTCAAAAAAGAATTCGGAGCGTATTTTTTATCTCCCATAGCCTATATTGTTATTGCCCTTTTCCTTCTGGTGACTGGGTGGTTCTTCTTCGCGGGATTCTTTATTTACAACCGTGCGGATCTTAGAAACTTTTTTAACCTGCTTCCTTTTGTCTTCTCATTTGTGATTCCCGCAATCACGATGAGGCTCTATTCGGATGAGCTGAATGTAGGGTCATACGAGATCCTTATAACCATGCCTGTGACATATCTGGATGTAATCGTGGGAAAGTTTATGGCAGGCGTTGCTTTCGTCGCGGTAATGCTTGTCCCTTCACTTGCCTATCCCGTATCGGTTTCACTCCTTGGTGATCTCGATTGGGGACCCGTAATGGGCGGTTATATTGGAGGCCTCCTGCTCGGATCGGCATATTGCGCTATCGGGATATTTGCCTCGTCCCTTACAAGAAACCAGATCATTGCCTTTATGACGGGTATGTCCATATGCTTTGTTCTGACCATGATAAACCAGATGCTCTTCTTCTTTCCCAAAACGATCTTGAGTGTCATAGGATATCTTTCCGCGGATAACCACTTTCAAAACATTGCGAAGGGCATTATCGACTCACGAGACCTCTTATATTTTCTGAGTGTCGTCTTCATCGGGCTTTACGCAACACATCTTGTAATGCAGGGAAAAAGATAAGGGGAAAAAGATAAGGAGAACAAAATGGGAGTGAAAAAGACATCCGGTAAATATATAAAGTTTTTCATTTATCTGGTTATCATAATACTGATCAATGTGGTGGGAGTTACGCTCTTTTTCAGGAGTGATTTGACTGAAAACGGGATTTATTCAATATCCGATGTCAGCAAGAGGGTTGTTTTCACACTTTCAGAGCCCCTGACTGTAAAGGTATTCTTTACAGAGAACCTCCCGGCCCCCTATAATAGCACTGAACGCTATCTTCGAGACCTCCTTGAAGAATATTCCGTCAATTCAAATAAATACTTCAACTACAGCTTTTATGATGTAAGTCCTGAGGAAGATGGCGGCATCAAGGGCACCGGGGAAAACCGCGAGATGGCAAGAGACTACGGAATATCTCCTGTCCAGATTCGAATTGTGGAGCAGGATGAGATCAAATTTAAGAACGCATACATGGGGCTCGTGCTTATTCATGGCGATATTATAGAACGTATTCCTGCCATCACTTCAACAAATGGTCTGGAGTACAAGATTACTACGACCATCCAGAAAATGAATAATAAAATAAGCGCTCTTTTGAATCTTTCCGAAAAGATTAAGGTAGATCTCTATCTCTCTTCATCCCTGAAGACAGTTGCGCCATTGATGGGATTGAAGGAACTTCCCGCATTTCCCGAAAAGATTGAAGAGGTCGTAAAGGATCTGAATGACAAAAATTACGATAAGCTCGAATTTCGATACTTTGATCCCACGACAGAGAAAAACCTGGAAGAGGTGTCGAACAAGTTTAATTTTTCCAGACTCAAATGGCCTGCGGTGCCCGACGAAAAGATTGAAGCGGGTGAGGGCATTATAGGCCTGGTCATGGAATACGGGAAGAAGACGGTGGAGATACCCCTTCTCAATGTATTGCAGACACCGATCATAGGGACACAGTATGATCTGGTAAATCCCAGGCAGTTGGAAAATATAATCGAGGCGAATCTGGAATCACTCATAGGTATAAATGAGAGCCTGGGATATCTGGCAGATCATGGCACACTGAAAAGAACGCGAGCCGCACAGAGTCCCCCGGGAGCTCCACCCGAGGAGGCGCTAAATATATTCAACAAACTTGTGTCGCAAAATTACGCCATTAAAGATGTCAATCTCAAGGAGGGACCCGTTTTCGATGGATTCAAGACCCTCGTTATAGCCGGCCCGAAGGAGAAATTCACCGATTATGAATTGTACCAGATAGATCAGCTCTTGATGCGGGGCAAGAATCTTGCCATCTTTACCAATGCGTTCAACGAGATTCTGCCATCTGCCAGAAACCCCTACCAGCGCCAGCCCGTATACATTCCGCTGAATACGGGGCTTGAGAAATTGCTTGAACACTATGGAGTTCGCATTAAGAGGTCATATGTGCTGGATAAGAGTTCTTACAAACAGCGTCTTCCGGAACAGTATGGCGGCGGTGAAAAGGAAATCTACTACGCTCCTGTAATCAAACAGGACTCTATAAACAATGATCTGGAGTTCATGAAAAACATCAAGGGGCTCGTTACGATAAAGATGTCGCCGCTGGAATTGGATGAAAAGCGGATCAAAGATATGGGGGTAAAGGCATACAGGTTGTTTTCATCATCAGATGAGTCGTGGGAGATGAAAGACAATATCGATCTTAATCCCATGCTCCTGAAGCCGCCGAAGGCCGACGAAAAGATGGAGATCAAAGCTCTTGCGTATATTCTGGAAGGAGAATTTACCAGCTACTTCAAGGGCAAACCCATGCCGGCCATGAAAGAGGAAGACGAAAAGTCCGGGAAGAAAGACGCAAAGGATAAAAAAGAAGAAAAAACTGAAACAGCCATAGATATGACGAAGATCGCGGGAGAAAGCGCCTTTCTGGAAAAGGGTAAACCGGCAAAGATATTCGTCATCACGTCACCGGAATTACTGAAGGACAGCATGCTGGACGAAGAGGGTAAGAGTCCGAATGCCATGTTCATTTTGAATGTGCTGGATTACCTGAATGACAGGGGTGATATTGCCGCAATGAGGAGCAAGGAGCAGGGCTTCAATCCCCTTTACGATACTGAATCTGTGGTAAAAACATTTGTAAAGACATTTAATATTGCAGGGCCGCCCATATTTGTTGTGCTGTTTGGCATTTTCATACTCCTGCGCAGACGTTCGAGGAAAAAACGCATTCAGATGATGTTTCAAAAATAGGTGAGGATATTATATGAAGATTCAGAAGGAATACGTAATACTGGCTGTCGCGTTGGTTGCGCTCGTAGCGTATCTGATCTTTCACAGTTCGGACAGGACTCGCTATCAGTTGCCCGTAATGCCCGAAGTGGATAAAGAGACCATTTCGAAGATTGAGATATCCCAATCGGGTGAGTCTATTGTTATAAATAAAAAAGACAAAAAATGGTTTATCGGCCCAAAGGAATATCCTGCCGATTCGGCAAAGATAAAGGATATGCTGGATCTCCTTGCTAAATTTACTCATACAGCCCTGGTATCGGAATCGAAAAACTATAAACGCTACGATCTGAGTGATGATAAAAAGATAGAGGTTAAGGCCTGGTCCGGGGAGGAATTGACCCGTCAGTTCGAGATAGGGAAAGAGTCCTCCACTTACAGTCATACATTCACCAAACTACCGGGGGATTTTAAGGTCTATCTATCAAAGGGAAATTACCGGTCAAGATTCGAAAAAGACGCCGATGAACTGAGAGATAAGGTGATAATGGCCTTTGATAAGGCGGAGATAAAGGTAATACGCGTATTCAAGGATAAGGAGTGGATAGAGCTGACACGCATCGAAGAGAAGGATAAAAAGGAAGCGGCCTGGGAAGATAAAGACGGCAAAAAGGCAGACACCAAAAAGATAGGAGAACTGCTAAATATCCTTTCCACCATGAGCTGTGAAGAGTATATAGAAGACAGGAAAAAGGAAGATCTGAAAGATCCCATATACATATGTAATATGACAGGCAAAAAGGAATACACAATTTCCATCTTTGCTAAAGAGGATAAAGAGTCCAAAAAGTATCCCTCCATATCCTCTGAAAACGACTATCCCTTCATACTTCATGAATATGATGTGAACAGGATGAAGGAAAAGCTGGAGCCGGAAAAGAAAAAGGCCGATTCCCAAGAAGAGATCAAGTGAACTACCACCCAGCTTGCTCGGCGGTAGTTCACTTCTGTCACAACTAATTGATTATATGTACTATTATATTCTTCCGTGTGGGTTCGATTCCCATGCACTTCCGCCAATTTATAAAACCCATACTTTCAATTTTTAACTGAGTATTTCCTTAAAGCAAAGAGCGAAAGCACTGGATATTCGACATAAGCCATAATCTTTTTTGGAAAAAATTGAAAAAGATTCAACAAAACAGCAAAAGTAAAAATTCATTCTTGTCCTGCGCCTTGCTCAAATCAGAGCACACAAGGTCATTGACGTCTTCTTCTTGCAACCCTAAATTCCCGCCAGAATTGTAACTATGTGACAGAAAGATCCAATAAAAATGGGGCTAAAGACTCTTTTTATGCTTACAATGCCTCCCAGATATAGTTATAATTGTAACTATATCTGAAGGAGGTGCTCCATGGCGTATCGCGTTCACCAGCGTAACAAGAAAATCGGCGTTACTTATGTCTATGAAGCCACAGCCGTTTGGGACAAAGAGAAGAAACAACCGTGCAACAAGCAGATCTGCATCGGTAAACTCGATCCCGAAACAGGAGAGTTCATCCCCTCGAAACGTCTGAACCCTGAACAAGCGGCTGCCCGCGACCTCTCTGTTACCGCCACCACAAAGATTGTCGGGCCGGCCCTTGTGCTTGACCGGGTGAACAATGATCTGGAACTGGGCAAGACCCTGAGAAGGGCCTTGCCTGAAACCTGGCGGCAGATTCTTTGTATGGCCTACTATATCACCACCCGGGGCGGTCCGCTCAGTCACTGCGAAGGCTGGAGCAAGCACCATGTCCAGCCCTATGATAAGGTTTTGAGCAGCCAGCGCCTAAGCGAACTTCTGTGCAGCTTGAAAGCTGACGGGCAGAAGACCTTTTTCAAGGTGTGGGGCCGGAAAATATCGGAGGATGATTACCTCTGTTACGACATCACCTCTGTTTCTTCCTACGGCGAACTCAATGAATACCTCAAGTACGGGTACAACAGGGACGGGGAGAGCTTGAAACAGATCAACCTGGCCCTTCTCTTCGGTCAGAAGAGCCAGGTGCCCGTGTACTTCAACCGACTGCCCGGCAATGTCAGCGATGTTGCTACCCTGCACTACTTCTTGGAGACTTTCGGCTATTTGGAACTGCCCCGACTGCACCTGGTCCTGGACAGGGGTTTTTACAGCCGGAAGAATGTCGATGAACTGCTCGCAGCCAGGGAAAAATTTATCATCGCCGTTCCCGGCCGTCTCACATGGATCCATACCGTCATCGACGAGGTACGCGATACCATCCAGGACCCAGAAGGGTATCACAAAATCGACGGGGAGGTTCTCTATATACACACGAGGCTGTATCCTTGGGATGACGATCGCAGGCGCTGTTATCTGCACCTCTACTACAATGCGCATGCAGCGGCGGCAGTCACGGATGGTTTTACCGAAGAGCTCCTGGGCTACAAGGATGAGCTCGAAAAAGGCCTTGTCATTAGCGGCCACGAAGAGGCCTACCAAACATTCTTTACGGTCAAAGAAACCCCGGTGCGAGGCCGCACAGTGCGTTTCAACAACGAGGCGATACAGAAACTCCGCAACCGCTATGCAGGATTTTATGTTCTTCTGACCAACGATATCAAAGATCCCGTCCAGGCACTCATGGTATACCGCGACAAGGATGCGGTCGAGAAATGTTTCGACGACCTAAAGAACCAACTGGATATGAAGCGCCTTCGCACGCACAACGCATCGACCATGGACGGCCGTCTCTTCGTCCAGTTTATCGCATTGATTCTGATAAGCGCCTTGCGCAAAAAAAATGCGGGAAACCAAGCTGACTGATAAATACACCGTACGGGAATTGCTCATGGAAATGGAAACCCTTACCCAAATCCGTTTTTCCGGTAAGTACGGTCAGATGCTCACTGAAATTACAAAGCCCCAGCGATTGATAATGGAAAGCTTGGATGTCAGCCCACAAGCATAGTTATAATTTTGCGGGAATTTAGGTGAAAACTGAAAACCAGGGTCTCTTCGGGCATGACTGGATATGAGAGATAGCTTCTGCCATGTTTTCCCAATATCAGTGTATTGCATGACAGACCTCATCTCTCTGCGTTAAACTGCTGACCCCTTCGAGTGTCCCTAATCTCCAGAACTCCGCAGGCATTACCCTGCTTACTCCTCTACTATGAGTCAGTCCGACTACCGAAACGCCATACTTCCTTGTTACCTCTTCGGTTCCTTGGAAGCTTCCATTTGGAACGTTACGGTTCTCCCAAGTTCCAATATAAACAGTTC
>JAFDAR010000319.1 GCA_019313735.1 Deltaproteobacteria bacterium
TCTCCTGAAATGCGAGGCCGCATTTTGAGCATGTCCATGATGACCTTTGGGATTATGCCATTGAGCGCCGTGCCTTTCGGTATCCTCGCTGAGAGTATCGGAACCGCCGATTCCTTGGAACTCAGCGGTCTGCTGCTGTGCCTCTTTATAATCGTTTTCTTTTTTGCCTTTCGCAGATTTCGCAAGGTGGCCTGACATGGTTAGTAAAGAGTTCGGGGAAAAGGACCAGACCAGGGAACAACACCCGGCTATTATCTTGCAACAAATCCCAAGGTTTGATAGTGTCCGCCAGTAATATCCTGCCAGGTGTTTTTAAACGCATGGGAAATTTTCAGTAGGAGTCGTTTTATGGAGTCAAACCTGTACATCCCGGAGCATTACAAACCACTGCTCGACCTGCACGAAACAGAAAAGGCCATCGGTCAGATCAAAGCCTTCTTCCAGACCAACCTGTCCTTCGAACTGAATCTGATGCGCGTGACGGCACCTCTGTTTGTCAAAGCAGGCACGGGGATTAATGATGATCTCACAGGAGTTGAAAAACCTGTCTCTTTCAATTTGAAAGGAGCCGGCAACATGGGCGTTGAGATGGCGCAGTCTCTCGCGAAATGGAAGAGAATGATGCTGGCCGATTACGGCGTAAAACAGGGCCGCGGTTTATGCACAGACATGAATGGCATAAGACCGGACGAGGTGCTGGACAACACGCATTCGATATATGTGGATCAGTGGGACTGGGAAAGGGTGATATCGGAAGAGGAACGAAACCTGGAATTCCTGAAGTGCATCGTGAGAAAGATATACGATGTCATACGACGCACAGAAAAGTACATCTGCTACCGGCGCAATGTTATCCAGCCGATACTTCCCGAAGAGATTACCTTCATACACAGCGAAGAGCTGGAAGAAAGATATCCTGATCTTACACCCAGAGAGCGGGAAAATATTGCATGCAGGGAACACGGGGCCGTTTTCCTTATCGGTATCGGCGGCTCAATGGAGACATCCTTGTGCACTACCCGGTCTTCGATTGCGCGTATGAGCTTTCATCCATGGGAATCCGGGTAGCCCCGGAAACCCTTCTGAGACAATTAGAGATCACTGACAACATGGAAAGAAAGGAACTGCTCTTTCACAGGCGTCTGATCAATGGAGAATTTCCGCTCTCTATCGGAGGCGGCATCGGCCAGTCGCGGCTCTGCATGTTTTACCTGAGAAAGGCCCATATCGGCGAGATACAGGCAAGCATATGGCCCGAAGACATGATTGAAAAATGCGGTAAAAACAAGATCTTTTTATTATAAGAGGATGGAGAATGAAACGCACAAAGATATTCAGGCTTTTGGAATCAGACTCGCCTGTAGATAAAATTTTGATCAAGGGATGGGTCAGGACCAGACGTGATTCAAAGGGATTCTCCTTCATCGAGATTAATGATGGGTCATGCCTTGCAAATATACAGGTCATCGCAGACCACAGTCTGAACAACTACGACGACATCCTGAAACTGTCAACCGGTTCCGCTGTGGCCGTAACCGGGAAGCTGCTGACATCAAAAGGCAAAGGACAGAAATGGGAGATACAGGCGGACGATATTGAGATAATCAGCATCGCGCCGGACTCATACCCCCTGCAGAAGAAACGCCACAGTGACGAGTTCCTGCGGACCATCGCGCATCTCAGACCACGAACAAACAAGTATGGCGCGGCCTTTCGCATCAGGTCGGAGCTGTCATACGCTATACATAAATTCTTCAGGGAAAGGGCCTTTACCTACATCCATACTCCCATCATAACCGCGTCCGACTGCGAAGGGGCGGGAGAGATGTTCAGGGTAACAGCCCTGGATACGGACAGCCTACCGAAAACAGAAGGTTCTGTGGATTACTCACAGGATTTCTTCGGGAAGCAGGCAAACCTGACCGTATCAGGCCAGCTTGAGGCGGAGCTGTTCGCGCTGGCCCTGGGCGATGTCTATACCTTCGGCCCCACATTCAGGGCCGAGAATTCCAACACAAGGAGACACGCCGCGGAATTCTGGATGGTGGAACCGGAGATGGCTTTCTGCGATCTTGAGGGCGACATGGATCTCGGCGAAGAGATGGTAAAGTATCTGGTCGCTTACGCAATGGACACATGTCGCGATGATCTTGAGCTCTTTGCGAAGTTTGTGGATAAGAATCTGATGACTACCCTGGAAAATATAGCCTCATCGGATTTTATAAGACTTCCATACCGGGAAGC
>JAFDAR010000320.1 GCA_019313735.1 Deltaproteobacteria bacterium
CTTGAAAGCAGCCATAACCTGATCCGGGGGATGAACATCCTGAAGCTGAACGGCTACTATATGTATCCCCGCGTCGTACCCATCCAATATCCGCTGGAGAATCACCTTTGTGTCATGCTGGACCTTGAACTTGCCTGTGGTCAGGATATCATCAATTTCGCTTTCTCCGACTGTTTCGCGCATAGCGGCTTCTGCGGCATCTTTTACCGTCTTGGCCTGATTTTTCACATTAAACAGGTATGCTGTCGCGTCTTTTATCTTGTACTGAACGATAAAAGTCAGGTTAACTATGTTTTCCGCCCTGGTAAGCATCAGGCTTTCATTCGTTACTGCTCTGAATCTTCCGAGCTGCCTGTCTCCGCGTCACCTTCGGTTTCATAACCGTTTCCACCGGCGCCGGGGCGTGATAGTGAGGACCCGGTGTAGTGGTGCGCACCGCTTTGCCGAATCTCTTAACCACACCGACCTCGTCAGGAGCGACAAAATAGATCCCGGACGCAAACCAGAGGATCAACAAAACTATCACTATCACTGGAACCAGACCATATTTCCCGCCAAAGGGAATCTTGAAGGGTATCGCCTTCTTGATCCTTTCAACCGCCTCTTTGAAATCAGGCGGCCGTTGCCCACCCCATGGGTTTGCCAGCCCATAAATTCACCCCCGATAATTCTTCTGTAATTTTGGGTGAATTTAACACGGCTTGAAACAGGTGTCAACAGATATCGGAAAACATGTATTGTCCAAATCCGGCATATATGGTATTAGCCGCTGTATCAAATCTTCAGGAGAGATTATATGAATCCGCAGGTATTCAGGGAATATGATGTCAGGGGAATCGTCGGTGAGGATCTGGATCATGACTTTGTCTATGGCCTGGGAAGGGCCACAGGCACATATGCAAAAGAACTCTGAAGAATATCTCAAGACAATCACAGAGGGGCTTCTTTCAACAGGCATCGATGTGATCGACATCGGCCTCTGCGCCACGCCCATCCTCTATTATTCCATCAGGCACCTGAATGCCGACGGCGGGATCATGGTAACCGGAAGCCACAACCCTCCTGAATTCAATGGTTTCAAGATATGCATAGGTCCCGACACAATATATGGAGAAGACATACAGGAATTGAGAACCATAATGGAAGGCAATCATTACGCGTCGGGAGAGGGAGCGGCCCGGCAGAAAGATGTTACAACGGATTACCAGGATTATATATTCAACAATGTAAAGATAAAAAAGGGATTGAAGGTGATTGTGGACGCGGGCAACGGCGTGGGTGGGTTTTCGTTGAAGAAAACCTCACCGGGCTTATAGCGCTTGTAAAAGAGAAAAAAGCGGATGTGGGGATCGCCTACGACGGCGACGCGGACAGAATAGGGATTGTAACGGACAGAGGGGAAATAATACGTGGAGACGAACTCCTGCTGTTGTTCTCAAGATTCGTACTGAAGGAAAATCCCGGAGCGGCTATCATAGGTGAGGTCAAGTGCTCTCAGACCCTCTACGACGACATAGCACAAAAGGGTGGCCGGGGGATCATGTGGAAGGCTGGACATTCGCTGATCAAGGACAAGATGAAAGAAGAAAAAGCTCTGCTGGCTGGAGAAATGAGCGGCCATATCTTCTTCGCGGATCGCTATTTCGGATATGACGATGCCATCTACGCGTCGGCAAGACTCCTTGAAATCCTGTCCCTGACAGGGCAGAAACTCAGCGAGCTCTTTTCTGACGTTCCACACACATTCAACACCCCCGAGATAAGGGTGGCCTGCCCTGACGACATAAAGTTCCGGGTAGTCGAAAAGATCAAAAAACACTTCGCGGCAGATTACGATGTCATCGACATTGACGGTGTGCGTGTACAATTCAAAGACGGATGGGGCCTCGTGCGGGCGTCAAACACACAGCCTGTTCTGGTCCTGCGTTTTGAATCAAAGACAGAAGAAGGCCTCATGTCCATAAGGGCCTTGGTAGAGGGCGTCTTGAAGGATACTATGGGATAGGGGAACAAGGTTGACAATTTCCGGTTAACAGTTAACAACCGGTAACCGGTAACCGCACTAGGTTACCAGAACGATCCTCAGATCCATAACGTTAGTCATGGTTGGCCCGGTCATCAGGAGGTCTCCTGTTGCCTCGAAAAAGTGATAGGAATCATTGTTCCTGAGATATCCTGCCGGGTTGAGCCCCCTGCCCCGGGCTGTTCGCACGGTTGAGCCGTCGGCGATTGCCCCTGCCGAGTCTGTGGGCCCGTCCGTTCCATCCGTGCCGCCACTCAAAAGGGTAATGCCGCCAAGCCCGTCTATCTCCATGGCCGCGGCAAGCACAAACTCCATATTCCGTCCGCCAAGACCATCCCCGTGTATAGTCACTGTCGTTTCACCACCGGAGATAACACACCCGGGAATTGAAACGGGATTGCCGGATTTTTGTATCTCTCTGGCAATGGCCGCGTGAACCTTTGCCACATCCCTGGTCTCTCCCTCTATGCATGAAGAGAGAATTATTGTGTCATATCCAAGCTCAACCGGAGTTTCAGGTTCTTTTCCCTGAACTCCGTTTTTAAGATACGCAACAACAGAAGAAGGCAGCTTTTCTCCGAGATCGTATTTATCCACTATCTCCATGCAATCGGTGAAGGTGCTTCTGTCGGGAACAGTCGGACCG
>JAFDAR010000321.1 GCA_019313735.1 Deltaproteobacteria bacterium
AAGCGCGCATGTTCATGAAAAAACAATAAAAAGAATTTCCCTCCTTATATAATTCTGTAAGAGAAATCCCCCGCCTTCCGTAAAGGCGGGGGATTTTTTGTCTGGGCGGAAAGAGCTTTTATCCCACATCATTTTCAATTAGTTGTGATTCTGACCGGTATTCAAATAAAAAATACACTTGCATATACCATGTTCTGTACAATACTATACACGGGAAACAAAGAGGAGAGGTAAACAGAAGGGAGAGCACGATGTCAGTTATAGAGGATAATATAAGGGAAATAAGGGGAAACATTGCCGAAGCGGCCACGAAGTCGGGAAGAAGTCCTTCTGAAATACGACTGATGGCTGTAACCAAGACGGTGGATGATGACAGGATACTGGAGGCTATAGGGGCCGGGGTGGATATAATGGGTGAGAATTATATCCAGGAGGCAAAGAGAAAGATTGAAAAGATGGATGTGGATGTGAAATGGCATATGATAGGACATCTGCAGTCCAATAAGGCGAAATACGCGGTCAGACTCTTTGACATGGTTCATTCCGTTGACCGGATAAGTCTGGCTGCAGAGCTTGACAAGAGATCGGCGTCTGCGGGGCGCGTGACCAATATCCTTGTCGAGGTAAATGTGAGCGGCGAAGAGAGCAAGAACGGCGTCGGCCTGAATGAGGCGATCAACCTGGTCAGGGAGGTCTCGCTGTTTGACAATCTTTCTATTCGGGGACTTATGACGATGCCCCCCTGGTTTGATGATCCTGAAGATGCCAGACCTTACTTTGTGGCCCTGCGGGAACTGAGGGATAAAATTATAGTGGAGGATATGAAGGGTGTCGAGATGCGCGAACTTTCAATGGGGATGTCGGGTGATTACGGGGTTGCCGTGGAGGAGGGCGCGACCATAGTAAGGATAGGGACTGCCATATTCGGCGCGCGGGTGTATTAGCTTCCAGGAGGCTGTCCGAAAATTCAATAGTTGAAAAACAACCTCTTTGAAAATAAGCATCAAGTTTTATCAAATCATTTTATAAAAAGTGATTATCCTCAACAGAAATCACCTTCCGCCTATTGATCACATCCTTTTGTTGTGAAACAGCTTGTTTTTTCGTGCTCCGACCTGTCTGCAGGCCAGGCAGGTACCTTTTATCAGGCAGCCATGGAAGCCAAATTGTCTTCTTCAAGACATGCCAATTCGTATCTTATAGATTTTACAACCTTTTTGATGTTATGTGCTGCACATACCAGAGAAAACTCTCCACATGCTTTTATAAAGCCACGCACACTGAATTCCCGAAAACCCATGTTCTTCTTTATCTGACCAAAGACAGGTTCAACGATGATCTTTCGCTTTTTGTATATTTCCTTTGATGATTCCTCCTTCATCTTTGCAACCATCTCTTGCCGCAGTGGCTCTTTGTCGTCAGTCGAAATTGTCCGAGGGCTACCTTTTTTTGCATAAACAAAATCCGATTTTTTTACCATTCGATTGCATTCATCCAGGGATCTCTGATCCTTGTTCTCTCCCTTGCCTGTCGCTATATAGACATCGATATCGATATCCGGGTTTTAATAGTCTCTGTTCGTTAAATCAAGCGCACAATTTCAGCTTCTCTTTGTTGAATTTGAAATTCTTCATATTCCCGTCATAATCCAACTGGCAGTGAAGTTTTATGGCGCCCTTGGCGGCGCGGAACTTAGCCCAGGGGAAAGTTTCAAGGCAAAGATTGATGGTGGTGGCGTCAAAAGCATCAAGGACAAATACGCGCATGAATATCGCAAAATCCCTCTTGACAAATAGAACGGTCGTTCTATTATGGGTGGTCTGATTTTCTCAAGGAGAGAAATCATGTCCACTCCTGCCGCCGTTTATCGTCCACGAAATCTGCAAGATTCGGATTATTACCGCTGCGTGGAGGACAATTTTGAGACCTTTGTCCAAATCTATGACGAGCATTTCTCGCGGCGATGATACGGCCATGGAAAATCTGGCGCGTTACATCATCCGGGCGTTCTTTTCCCAAGAGCGGATGCAGTACCTGGATCAGGAGGGGACGGTCGTTTATACATCCAAGGACGGAAAGACAGCCAAGAACTTCCCGGCGCTGGAATGGCTGGCCGCGATGTGTTCGCACATCCCTAACCGGGGCGAGCAGATGGTGCGTTATTACGGATACTACAGCAACGTCTCGCGGGGAAAACGCCAAAAGGAAGGTTTGGATGACGCTATCCCCTGCATCCTCGAACCTCAGGGAAACGAAAAGGCTTTCCGGAAAAGTTGGGCCAGGCTGATTCAGAAGATATACGAAGTAGATCCCCTGGTCTGCCCGAAATGCCAGGGGACGATGCGGATCAAAAGCTCACGCCCCGCCAATCCGGGAATACGCCGCTGTCGATCTCCAGCTTCAAACACACGCTGATACTATCTACAGCGACCCCGAATACACATGAGATGAATACGTACAGTCATAACGCATTTTGAAAAAAAGGCGTGCCGGAGAGGTCTGTCTGAAATGTGCTAAAAGATGCCTTCTCGACGGGTAACTCGACCAAGAAGTGATCTGATTTTTCAAAAGGGCTGCTGCTCCACCTCCCTCTTCCAATCGCATCGCCAGCCCCTGCTTTTCGATGTAAAATATCCCT
>JAFDAR010000034.1 GCA_019313735.1 Deltaproteobacteria bacterium
ACTCTTAACAATACTGAATGCCATGATTAAAACTCGTACTCATTGGTGCGCTGATTTTTAGTAAAATAATTCTTGACTTTAAACACAGTTGCTCTCCCATCAAGGGAGAGGGAGAATTTCATACCGTCTATCGAAGTGAGTCGAGGTTCGGCATAAAGGTCATGGTGAAAACCTCGTCATCCAGCTCCCGTGCCTTTATCTTCGCGAAGATCATGACGGACTTGTATCCCTTGTAGAGGGGACTGTCGGTTTCGATTACCGCCGGCCGCACGATTCCGTCGCCGAAATCCTTGATATTTTTATAGTAGATGGTCTTCACCAGCATGGAGGTTTCGGTAAGGCATTCGATCCTGACGGGAACGAGCTTTTCTTTATGCACCCACATTTTCAGCTTGTCATAGGCGACGGTTTTTGTCTTTGCCTTCAGATGAAGGATGTATTCACCGCCGGTATCCTCCATCTTTTCGACGTTGTATTCAGACGTATAATCGAGCCGCAGAATGTCGGAGTTGTTGAATACGCCGCCGACCACGGACTGTAGACTGGTGATACGGATCGGCTTTCCCACATTCGGGATATAGAGCCACATATTTTCACCCAGGCGGAGAGTGCTTCTCCCCTTCTCGCTTGCCGGTGAGATAAACAGGGCGGCCACCTTGTCTTTGCCCTTCTTTACGGTGAACAGTATAAACTCCTTCTCTTTGCCGTTCGGTTCGATATTGATCAGTTTTTTGTATGATTCGTAAGAGTCGGGGTTCAGGTTTCTGTCAACCTGCAAGAGAAGACTGTTCCCGTCCACCGCCATTGCCGGAGAGGCAAGAAGCAGCAGCAATATGGCTGTTATGATTTTTCGCATGTTATTGTCTCCCTTCTAAGGTTCTTTTCACAGCATCATCCACACTGCCCTTAAATCCAAAATGAGCTATGCCGTTGTCTTTCAGTGTATTAATCATTTTCGAACCAAAGCTCTCGGCAACTACTATAGTAACGCCTTTCTGGGCAAGAAAATTTGCCGCTGAAGGCCCGGCGCCGCCACTCGCATTCTTGTATGGGTTATCAATAACCTCGGTCAATTTCCCCTTGCTGTCAAATATAAGATAGTAAGGGCATTTAGCGGCCTCATTGCTTACAGATACCTGCGCGGTTTTATCACCGGACGCAACCGCAATCTTCATCTTTTCCATCTCGGCAGCATTGACCATAACTGCACAAAGGAACAGAATTGCAAGGCTTATAAAAAGTAATCTTTTCATATCACATTCCTCCGTCGTATTTTCGCTTTTCCTAACAGTCTTCAGCCTTCAGCCTATCCACCTGAGCAGTTACATTTCTCCTATACATGTCTCAGTGCTTCAATCGGCTCCATTTTTGATGCCTTGAACGCGGGCTGGAGGCTTGCCGCTACGGATACTACAATGACTGTCACCGAAACCATGAGGATATCGGCTACACCAATGTGAGGCGCCAACAGCAGCCCGGTCTGTCGGCCGAAGTTAAAGGTGATATGGGAGATGTTCAATATGTATATTATTATGCAGCCTATCGCATCCCCTATGAGCGCTCCAAAAATGCCGAGGGAAAGCCCTTCCAGAACAAACATGGAAAGAATCTTACCCGGCATCGTTCCTATGGCTGAAATGGTTCCTATTTCACGCATCCTTTCGTAAACCGCCATGATCATGACATTCATGATGCTGACGAGAACCATTGCGATAAGCATGATCTTGATAAACAATGTCATGATGTCTATCATCCGCGCGATATTGTAGAAAGGAGAAAGTTTTTCCCATGTATGGACTTCGAATACCGGCTTCCCCGCTTCATTCTTTTCCTGGGAAAGTGTACCCATGAGGGATTCGTAAACGTCCTGCAGCGTGCCGAAATCCTTGAGTCTCAGCACTATCTCGCTTATTTCCATCTGATCCATTCTCAGAACTTCCACGGCATCTTCAATGTGGATATAGCCGTCCCGTCCTCCCGGCCCGGTAACGCTTTCAAGTATGCCGCTGACCCTGAACTGTTTCCCGTTAACGGAACCGTCCCTGTTGGTGGCAATTACCACGACCGTGTCACCCACCTTTACCTTCATTCCTTTGGCCAGAAGTTCCGGTATAAGAATATCTCCTTTTTTCAGCGTCTTTTCACCCTTGATAATTCTTGTAGGCAGGAGAGGCACCGTCTTTAATTCCATCTCCGGGACTACGCCATTCAGGCGGATATTCGTCGTCTCCACAAAATTGCTGAACAGACCGCCGAATTTGATTCGCGTCGAATATGCCTCGATTTCGGGAATTTCCTTAATCGCCTTATCGATCTTCTGCACGGCCTTCGGCGTCAGCGTTATGGTAAGCGGGAGATTGTCGATGGATGCGACATATCCCTTTTTATGAATCTGAATGTGCCCTAACATGGAGTCCGTAATCTGTCTGATGAGAAGGCTCTTGACAGACCCCGTAACGGCCATGAAGACCAGAACGAAGACAACGCCGATCATGATGAGTGATGCCGTCAGAAGAGTTCTTCTGCGGTATCTCAGAAGATTTCTTATGGCTATCTTTAGGAGATTATACATGGGCATTCCCTCCCGTATCCTTCCTGTCGACGATCATTCCGTCCTCCAGGGTATAGATTATTTCCGCGGCACCCACTATTCTCTGGTCATGGGTGGAAAAGATAAAGGTGGTGCCCGACTTTCTCTGCATCTCCTTCATCAGTTCAATAATCATATAGGCCGTTTTGCTGTCTAAATTGGCCGTCGGCTCATCGGCAAGCACAAGTTCAGGTTCAGTAACCAGCGCCCTTGCGACGGCAACCCTCTGTTTCTGTCCCCCTGAAATCTGATCGGGATACTTATTCTTCTGTTCCGTCATTTCAACGGATTCCAGGAGACTCAGGACACGCCGCCTTCTTTCTTCCGGCGGAACGTTCTGAACCATGATGAGAGGGTATTCAATATTTTCATATACGGTAAGAACAGGAATAAGGTTGAAATCCTGGAAGATAAATCCCATGTGCCTGCCACGGAAGGCTGCCCTCTGTTTTCTGTCGAGACTGACCACATCCGTGCCGGCTACGGTCAGCCTGCCTTCCGTAGGCGTATCGAGACAGCCGATAAGGTTCAACAGTGTGGTCTTGCCGCTTCCGGAGGGTCCCACAAAGGAAAGAAACGAAGCGGGTTCAACCTCAAAATTCAGGTCATTCAGCGCCCTCAGGCTGACCTCTCCAACATGATAATCCTTGTAGATGTTCTGTGCCGTTATTAATCCCATATTGTCCTCCTTTCAACTGAAACAGTTCCTGCCGCCGCTTTGTCATTCCCGACCCCGATCGGGAATCCAGTCCCGACGAGTCGGGATTAAATAGTCATACGCTTCTGGATTCCCGCCTGCGCGGGAATGACAAACTTGTCAATATCATTTGTTTTATACTATGGGAAAAAACCACTTGCCTTGATTTATGTTAAGATTATACGATAATTTTGCTACAAGTGGCAAGCACATATAAGGGGTGTTGGCATGGACCTGTGTGCCGCTGGTGTAATTTCGCAAATGCGGGGCGGTTTACGCGATGGGAAAGGTTCATGGTGTATCTGATCTCCTGTGCTTTAACTGTGACCGAATAGTCGGAACTTCAATGGAAGGCGATTGAATGCAGACTCTATTTCTGATAAAGTACAGTTGATGAACTCGTAAAAAGTCGAAATATACACAATTTTGTCATTCCCGTGAAGCTTGTCCTCGACTCCGATCGGGGATCGGGAATCCAGTGTTTTTAAGTAGTTATGCGCTTCTGGATTCCCGCCTACGCGGGAATGACAGACTTTTTACGAAGCCGTCACAGTTAATAAGTCAATAAATTCACTCCGAATATAGGAAGATAAAAATGAAATTGAAACGACGGGTTGTGGAGCGCTAAACGCGTTCCGGATGATGGCGAGCTTGATTGGGCAACAGCCCGTTACGTTGTGATAATGAAAGGAAGAGACATGAAAAAAAGTTTTCTGCTTATAATCATTGCGCTGTTATTTCTTGCCGGCACATCGGTTGCGGGAGCGGCACAGGCCACCGTTCAGTCTTCGCAACCCGTATCTACGTTTGAAGGGGGCAGTCTTTATAAGTCCGGAAAGCTGAACATCCTGGATCTTCACGGTTCTTACCGGCAGATGGGGCGTCAATACGGCCGTCTCATAAAGGATGATCTTCACAGCCTCTACAAAAAAGCCGTCGAGGATTACTTTATCGGTCAGAAGGGGCTTTCCCGTGAAATTCTGAAAAAAACGGCCATGTCACTCTTTAATTTCTATCCCCAACGATTCAAGGAAATCATCCAGGGCATGGCGGAAACATCGGGACTGTCGATTGATAAGCATATCGTGCTGAACGGGCTTGAATTGTATGGATCGATTTCCGGTTGTGCGGGCATAGCCGCCTGGAGTGATTATACAAAGGGCGGCCCCCTCATTTTCGGCAGAAATTACGATTGGTTTGACAGCTATAAGGAATTTGCAAAATATCTTACCGTAACTGTTCTTAATCCCGATTCAGGTATACCCTGTGCCATTGTTGCTTTTGCCGGTGTCATTTACGCGACTACCGGAATGAACGCTAAGGGCATTTTTCTGGAGCTGAACAACGGGCTGCCCTCGGGAGGTGCGCTCTCTTATTCAAACAGGGTGCCCGCGATCATAAATTTGCTGGCATTTTTGTGTGATTGTTCAACAATGGAACATCTTCACGCGGCCTTCAACACGACCCGTTCAAATTTTGCATTCATCATTAATACCGCCGATAAGAACGGTGCATATTCCTATGAGTGGGCCCCCTTCGACATCAAGCGACGGACCGGTGAAGCCGAAGGGCTTCTTGTCGCGACAAATCATTTTACAGACCCGGCATGGGGAATAGAGCTTCAAGATAATGCAGGCTTCAAAACGGTGCTCCGGCGAAAGAACCTCCTGTCGCTGGGTCACAAAAACAAAGGCAGGATGAATCTCGCCACAATGATGGAGATCCTCGATACGCCAATAGACAAGGGGGGTGCAACATGGCCCGTTGGAGAAGAAATTCAGACGGTGTATCAGATTATTGCCGTCCCCCGGGAATTGAAATTATGGGTGCAAGTGCCGGGTTTCCAGGATTGGACCGGCGTCGACCTGGCTGCTATTTTCATATCGAGGTAAACTGCTACCGACTGAAGCCGGCAGTAGTTTACCTGCAGGAGATTGATAATGAATCTGTTGGAAGCTGATAAACAATCATGGAACCAGAAAGGAGTGTGTTCATAAAGATGAATTCAAAGATGCAGCAGTATATTAAACCCTCACCGACCGTCGACAGCGACAACCCCGCGATCGCAAAATTCGCCGGGGAGAACTCCGGTGATTCCACCGGCCCGAGAGAGCAGGCGATCAGTCTGTATTACGCCGTACGGGACTGCATCCGCTACGACCCCTATACCCTCGATTTGTCAATCGACGGACTCCTGGCGAGCACAACGTTACGTGTCGGCCGGGGCTGGTGTGTAACCAAGGCGATCCTTCTCGCGGCCTGTTGCCGGTCGTCAGGAATTCCGGCCAGACTGGGGTTTGCTGATATTAGAAACCACCTGACCACAGCGCGCATGCGTGAGGCGATGAAAACCAATATCTTTTTCTGGCACGGTTATACGGCTATTTACCTTAACGGGGTCTGGGTCAAGGCGACCCCCGCCTTTAACATTGAGCTCTGTGAGCGATTCCGGATAAAACCTCTCGATTTCGACGGACGCAACGATTCGATATATCACCCGTTTGATCTTGAGGGGAACAGGCACATGGAATACCTGAGATATCGCGGGGAATTTACTGATGTCCCCTTGGATGAGATGGCCGAGACGTTTCGCCGTGAATACGCCCCGGACAAGTTATTCTCGAAGGAAGCGGATTTCGACCGCGATGTTGAGCAGGAGACGCGGGAAGATCAGGATTAATATGGGATACCGGGAGATATCATTAAAGCTGTCTACAGATTATAGCGAGGAGCAGCTCAGGAAAAGGCTGGAAAAAGAACTGAAAATCAGGGAGTTCTCATATCAGATAGAAAATAAGAGCCTTGATGCAAGGAAAAAGAGCGACATACACTGGCTGGTTCGAGTCGGAATCCTGTCAAAAGAGATCAAGGGAGGCGAACCAGCCGCGCCTTCCCCTTTAAACATTCCATCTGGAAAAAGAAAAGAGAGGGCGGTTGTTGTCGGAAGCGGCCCAGCCGGATTCTTTTCAGCATTCGTGCTTCAAAAGGCGGGAATCGATACGATCCTGATTGAAAGGGGTTCAGAGGTTGATAAAAGAGCCGAGGGGACCATAAAGTTTGAAACAACCGGCGTATTCAACCCTGTCAGCAATTATGCCTTTGGCGAGGGTGGCGCGGGAACTTTTTCTGACGGAAAGTTAACCTCAAGGACCAAACATATCTCAAGAGAAAAGCAGTTTATGCTATCCAGCTATGTCCACGCGGGAGCGCCGGAAGAGATAGGATACATGGCGCATCCCCATCTTGGAAGCGATAATCTTAAAAAAATTGTAAAGAATTTAAGAGAGGAATTTCTGAATATTGGCGGAAGCGTGCTCTTTGAAACATTGCTGGAAGATTTGAAGATTAAAAATGGAAAAGTTCATGAAGCGATAACAACCTCAGGTGGAATCGAGGCGGATTATTTTATTATCGCGCCGGGACATTCGGCATATGAAACATATCGCATGCTGATTGGAAACGGGGTAGGGTTCCGCGCAAAAAACTTTGCTATCGGCTGCCGGGTTGAACACCCCCAGGAACTTATTAATATCGCGCAATGGGGCCGGGAAAGCCTGCCCGGGGTTAAGGCCGCCCAGTACCGGCTTACATCAAAAGGTGATGGGAACCTTCCTGTGTATACATTTTGCATGTGTCCCGGCGGGGTTGTTATCCCCGCGTCCGCGTATAAAAACGCGAACATAGTAAATGGGATGAGCCGGTATAAGAGAGATGGAAAATTTGCCAACGCGGCCTGTGTTGCGGGCATAAATCCGGATAAACTGTTAGGCAGAAAAATAGAACCCCTCGAAGCCATCGACTGGCTGGGCGCCCTTGAAGAGAGTTTTTACAACTATGCAACCGGCTATCAGGCCCCATTCTGCACCATACAGGATTTTATCAACAAAAAAGCGCCGGCAAAAATAGTTGAATCGAGCTACCCCCTGGGGTTGAAACCGGCGGCCCTGTGGGATTTGCTCCCCTCTGAAGTAAGCAACTCAATCAGGGAAGGGCTGAAGGATTTCAGCAGAAAAGTAAGGGGATTCGAGACAGGTGTTATTATGGGGCTTGAGAGCAAAACCTCATCCCCGATTCAGGTTCTGCGGGAAAAAACCGGACTTTGCAACGGTTTTGAAAATCTCTACATAGTCGGCGAAGGCGGCGGTTATTCCGGCGGTATAATATCCAGCGGATCGGATGGGATAAAAGCGGCCATGAATATCATTGGAAGAAATTGTTAGAACAGGCACCTGTTTATGTTCGATAGAAATAAGTATGATGGACTCGTAAAAAGTCCCAAAATCGTCATGCCGGACTTGATAAGCCTGCCCCGTACTTGATACGGGGGCATCCAGAACATATTGAAATTACTGGATTCCGGCTTCCGCCGGAATGACAAAAAATGGTGTTTTCTGACTTCCTCAATAGAGTTCAAGTTGTTCCTCTTACCAGTAAAACAGATCGTCTCTATCCCAGCGAGGCACCGGTGGCCTTTGAAGGTAAAGAAAGCAAGGCAATGGCAGATCAATTGGCCACGGTAAGCAAATCAAGGCTTTTTAACCGTGCTGGTGTTCTTTCTGAAAATGATATGAGCAAAGTTGAGGAAGCCGTTAAGATTCAACTTGGCATTCATTAAGAAAATGCCAACCAGTTAATTATGGCGAATTCGCCATAATTAGAAGTCAGGCAGGACTCAACAGCTACAGAATAAGCGTCAAAGAGTGGGTTAATAAGACCAACGCCATAGGCTTGATAGCACACGGCCTGGAGGCATGAACAAAGGAAGGTAGATCGAATGTTGGATTGAGACCTTTGCACAACTGCCGCTACGTGTCATTTCGAGCAAAGCGAGAAATCTTAACAGGTGTGAATCATTAAGATTTCTCGTCGCCAATGCTCCTCGAAATGACCGGAATCATGGTTATGCAAACGTCTCGAATTAACCGCCGCACAATAAAAAGTCGCAAATATCATCTTTGCGACTTTTTATTGACATGCACGCCTTTTTATGTACAATGGGCCGTGAGGTAATGACATGGAACGAAAACCGGTAAACTTAGAAAAAAAAGCGGCTATTATCAGGGATAAGCTAAGCGGTAAGGATGTATTTACCGTTTCTGACGTGGAATCGGTTCTGGGAGGAAAGCGCTCTACCATTTATTGGACATTGTGGAACCTATCCAGAAATGATTATATCCACAAGGTCGGAAAGGGCTTATATTCCTTAGAGAAGAAAGAAGAAGCTGTTCAGCCGATACTCTCACACCTTGCCCGCGCTGTTTTGGACATTCTGGAGGAAAGCGGCCATCAGTTTTTTATATCTGGCCTGGATATCCTGTCCGTCTTTATGGAACATGTGCCTGAGACCTATCCTGTGCTGCTCTTTGCTGACAAATATAGTATAGATGAGGTTTATGAGATACTCTCGAAGAATAACGTTGACGTGGTTATTCGTAAAAACAGCAGGGAGTACGCTACGATCCGGAAGATTCCCTCCATCAGGGAACTTACGCTGCTTTACCCGACAAATGAATTTGCCTATTCTGAAAATGGTCTTGCCTCGTTCGAAAAGGCGTTTGTCGATCTTTATTACGAAGTAACAAGAAGAAAATATCCCCTTTCCGTTCAGGAACTGGTGAGGATATACATCAACATGAAACGACGCACATCCCTGAATACGAACCGCCTTATTAAGGCAGCGTCCCGGCGTAACATCCACTATGATATCCGGTACATTGTTGAACATGATTACATAACAAAAAATGCCCGTGAATTTGCCACGATATTGAAGAAACAGGAA
>JAFDAR010000035.1 GCA_019313735.1 Deltaproteobacteria bacterium
GTCGAAGAAGATAAGCAAGGGCAAGTTCATGAAGGACTCCGGTCTCTCTCCCCAGAGGTTCAGTGAGTTCTCACGGAAGAACCGTAATATAACCGCTGAGTACTTCCTCAAAATGCTGAGCGGGGTCGGGTTGTCCCCTGGGGAGATGGAAAAACTCAGCAATATGCCCTTCTCCGAAGAACAGTCGGCCCAGCTGGAATTCAACAGCTTTGTCAGGGGGCAGAAATCCTTTCTGGAAGAATTGATGAAAGATCCGGCAAAATTACAGATCTGCAAGACTGCAATCAGATTCAAGGGCTTCTGGAACAACCCCCGCGTCCAAAAGCTGTTTCTATATCCTTTCAACTAACCTCTCCCTGTCATAATGAACTTACCGTTGCATGCCCCCCGAAAATATCCGGCCATTCGTATGTGGGCTCAGTGAGGAAAGAGAGAAGATGGCAAAAGAAAAGATTCCTTCAACCCCGGCTATTCGCGTTTTGAGAAAAACCGGAGCCGATTTTACTCCCCGTCCCTATAGGTATGAAGATAGAGGAGGCACAAAGGTCGCCGCCAGAGAGCTGAAATGTGACGAGCATCAGATGGTCAAGACACTCGTCATGGAAGACGAGCACAAAAATCCTTTCATCATACTCATGCACGGAGACATGCAGGTATCAACAAAGGAACTGGCCAGAGCAATAGGGGTAAAATCAGTAATTCCCTGCGATCCCAAAACGGCACAGAGACACACGGGATATATGGTGGGCGGGACTTCACCCTTTGGAACAAGGAGAGATATGCCGATATATATGGAAGAAAGCATCATGGACCTTTCAAGTATATTCATAAACGCCGGACGCCGAGGTCTTCTTGTTGAAATGCGGCCGGTGGAACTTGTAAGAATCCTTGACCCCAAACCGGTTAAAGTGGGAATATGAGAGTCAGTTTCAGGCCGGAAAATGATCTCAGATAATAAACGGCGTTGACAAAATTTTACTTACATATTAGTAACCATTTGTGGTTTAAAGTTATTGGTTCACGGTTGAAAGAAATATAAGGGCGAAAAGATATGGAACAATTTTTCAACCTCTACAATCAGGGTTTCATAAGAACCGCCGTATGCGTGCCGGAAGTACGTGTGGCAGACCCCTCTTTCAACGCGGCGCGCACCATCGAACTTGCGCAGAAGGCCGCTAAAAATGACGCCATTTTTTCGTTGTTCCCTGAATTGGGCATATCGGCCTACTCCAACGAAGACCTCTTCCATCAGGACGCCCTTCTGGAAGGCACCCTCGCGGCGGTGGAAATCATTCTTGACGCCACAAAAAACCTTAACATGATCATGGCCATCGGCGCGCCTCTGCGGGTCGATTCACTCCTGTTCAACTGCGGCCTGATACTATACAAGGGAAAGATCCTGGGGTCCGCAGTAAAATCATATCTCCCCAATTACCGCGAATTCTACGAGGGGCGCCAGTTCAGTCCCGCCGAAGAAGCCATATCAGAAACGGTCAATATATGCAGCCAGCGCGACATCCCCTTCGGCGCCGACCTGATCTTTGAAGTGGACAATATAAAACATTTCAAACTGTTTATTGAGATGTGCGAAGATGTATGGGTCTCCATACCTCCGTCAAGTTTCGCGGCGCTCGCGGGAGCCACCGTTATCGGCAATCTTTCCGCCTCCAATATTACAGTGGGAAAGGCCGAATACAGAAGCAGCCTCGTCATAAACCAGTCGGCCCGCTCACTGGCCGCCTATCTGTACGCCGCGTCGGGCCCCGGCGAATCCACCACCGACCTGGCATGGGACGGTCACGCCATGATATGCGAGAATGGAAACCTCCTTGCCGAATCGGAAAGATTTTCGCAAAAAGCCCAGATAATCTACGCCGACATCGATCTGGATCGCCTCGTTCAGGACAGAATGCGGATGACCAGTTTCGGGCAGAACGCGCGAACCCACAAGGATATCGTTTCCCGGTTTCGCACTGTGCCTTTCCATATCGATGTTCCAAAAAAAAAACTGTATCTGAATAGAGAATACCCCCGATATCCCTACATCCCGGCAGACCAGACCAGAAGAGATCAGAGATGCTATGAGGCTTACAACATACAGGTAAACGGCCTCGCCAAAAGACTGAAATCATCGGGCATACAGAATCTCGTCATAGGCGTATCCGGAGGGCTCGATTCGACACACGCCCTGATAGTGGCCGCGCGTACAATGGACCTTCTGGAACTTCCCCGGACAAACATCAAGGCCTACACAATGCCCGGGTTCGCCACGTCGGACAAGACCTATGCCAGCGCCACCGCCCTGATGAAATCCCTTGGTGTGGAGGGGGGCGAGATCGATATCAGGCCAAGCTGCCTGCAGATGTTCAAAGATATCGGCCACCCCTTCGCGCAGGAAGAGAAGGTCTATGACATAACATTTGAAAACGTACAGGCCGGAGAACGCACCTCCCATTTGTTCCGCATAGCAAACCTGAGAAAAGCCCTGGTAGTCGGAACTGGAGACCTGAGCGAACTGGCCCTGGGCTGGTGCACATACGGGGTGGGCGATCACATGTCTCACTACAACGTCAACGCGAGCGTCCCCAAAACGCTTATACAATATTTGATCCGCTGGGTGGCCCGATCGGGTCAATTCGACACCGAGACATCGGATACCCTCATCAATATCCTTGCGACTGAGATAAGCCCTGAACTTATCCCCGGTCAGAATGGAGACCAGCCCGCACAGGTAACGGAAGAGACCATAGGCCCTTACGAACTGCAGGATTTCAACAATTTTTACACCACGCGATTCGGATATGCCCCCACAAAAATTGCCTTCATGGAATACTGCGCGTGGAGAGACAGAGAAAAGGGCCTCTGGCCCGATGTCCCGAAACACAAAAAAACGCAATATACGATAGGCGAGATCAAGCACTGGCTGCGGGTTTATCTCTATCGCTTTTTCAAGACCAGCCAGTTCAAGCGATCCTGCGTGCCCAACAGCCCGAAGGTCGGATCGGGAGGATCTCTCTCACCAAGGGGGGATTACAGGGCGCCCAGTGACAGTGAGGCCACCGTCTGGCTCGAAAACGCGGAACAAATACCAGATAAGGATAGTTAATCGAAGATGACAGAAAGAACTTACGATGATTTTGACGCCACAGAACTGTACTGCCCCAAATGCAAAAGGGCCGTACCGGTAAGGAAAAGACTGCTCCTCGTCCTGAGCGGCGAGGACAGATATGATTACACGTGTGTTTACTGCGGGACATCCATTGGTGACAAAACCACCTCGAGCAAAAATAGTTCCGTGATACTGACGCACTCATAAAAAGTTAGAAAACACCATTTTTCGTCATTCCGGCAAAAGTCGGAATCCAATCTTTTTAAGTAGTTGCAAACCACCTGGACTCCGGTTTTCACCGGAGTGACGACTTTTTACGGGTGCATCAACTTTGTCTCTACGGATTTTACCTTACCTTCAATACGTCCCGATTTACCCTTCCTGTAATCGATATTAACTGTCATATATATACGATCACAATCCTTTTTAATCTCCTCAAAGCAACGGTTGACAACGTCCATGACTTCGTCCCACTCACCCTCGATGGCGGTCCCCATGGGATTGAGCTTATAAGCCAGTCCACTGTCTCTGACAATTTTCAGCGCCCTGGCCACATACGCACTTACACTTTCACCCTTATCCAGGGGAAATATGGAAAAATTAATCAGTGTGCTCATAAAACCTCCCTTTCCCGGTAACGAATTAAGAATCGTTAACTCAGCGACGTCAATAGTAGTAGATGTACCAGACAATTATCAAGGTAAATGCATCTATAAAATTTTGGGAAAGAAAATTGAAGGGTTTTTCCTGAAGTCATTAAAACGTCAACCTTGAAGAAAATGCTTGATTTCAAACGGCATACAGGATTTGATGGACGATGTTATCGTTTGACATCTCAATGGGTATCCTGTAGCATCTAAACTGCAGATAAGTCTCATATACTACTTGCCTTTCTTTACAGTCGGTACTTTTTACCATTGCAGGGGGCGTCAGATGAAAGATCCAGCCGGGACAAATAAAGAACTGGTCGAAGAGATATTCCTCTTAAAACAGAGAATCCAGGGATTGGAACACTCGGAATCAGAGCTTAAACGGGTGCAGGAGGTGCTGCGGAAGAGCGAAGAAAAATACAGTCAACTTTCCGAGAACGCTAATGACGCTATTCTGTCCATGGACTTGGATGGCATTATCCGGTACGCAAACCGCGCTGCGTCTGATCTGGCCAGTCCGCTTGACCTGATTGGTCTGTCAATGCAGGATATTACTTCTGCGAATTTTTTACAGAACATCCCGGAACTTTTCCGGAAGCGCCGCGATGGGGACGACTCGACCTTTGCTTTCGAATGGGATCTTACTGCACCTGATAGTGACAGGCATATCATTATGGATGTTCGTTCTTCCCTGTTGACGGAGAACGGGGAACCATCCGGAGTGCTTATCATCGCCCGTGATGTGACAGATCGAAAGCAGGCAGAGAAACAACTCAAAGATACCCTTGAAAGTCTCAGGGAATCGTTGGGCGTTACCATTCAAGTCATGGTATCAGCCGTTGAGGTCAGAGATCCCTATACCGCCGGCCACCAGCTCCGGTCAGCAGACCTTGCCCGTGCTATTGCCACCGAGATGAGATTGTCACAGGACAGGATCGAGGGTATCCGCATGGCAGGTTCCATCCATGACATCGGGAAACTATCCATCCCCGCGGAGATATTGTCCAAACCCGGCAAGCTGTCAGACATGGAGTTTACCCTGATTAAAGAGCACTCCTGGAAGGGGTATGAGATGCTGAAGGATGTGGAATCTCCGTGGCCCTTGGCAGAGATTGTCTATCAGCACCATGAAAGGATGGATGGTTCCGGCTATCCGAGAAATCTGAAAGGGAAAGAAATCCTCATGGAGGCCCGCATCATGGCTGTGGCAGATGTGGTGGAAGCTATGGCCTCCCACAGACCCTATCGTCCCGCATTAAAGTTAGATACGGCATTGGAAGAAATCGAAAACAACAAAGGGACGATGTATGATACCGCTGTGGTGGATGCCTGCCTGAGATTATTCCGGGAAAAAGATTTTAAACTGAAAGGCGACCGATTTCGAATAAGCGTCATTCACTAGGAGGCTGTCCTAGAATAGCAATTTTTTCCAAAATCAAGGCTTGCGAAAAAAATTACCGCAGGCATATAGTTGATATTCCGAGGATAATTTTTTGAGCATAACGCAGAGTTTGGGGGAAAGGGCATTCTCGGACAACCTCCCAGCGCAATTGCAGAATGACGCTTAATCGAAATGATGAGTTTTACTTTCTTATCGATCCTGATGGGGGAGGCGTGGACTGGATTTTTTATTTTCACTGCAGGTAAAATTATTTTTAAAGACAATCTATGATATTTGATTCTCTCAATAAAAGACTTAAAAAAATTGGGAAACTGCGACGAAAATTAGTATTGTTCTCCTTGATGATTTTGTTTGTCCTGCTCCTCCAACTATTATGGTACGCTTCGTTGCGTTATGAGGATGTCCTCATCAAAGACCAGAATATGCGCAATACCGGTCGTATGGTTATCTATGGGAATGCATTAACAACAGCTATAAATAAACGTTTCGCCCTCCTGGAAGGTCTTTATGCATTCACCACGGTAAATACTTCACATGAAATCCTGAAAAAGAGTTTTAATATATTTGCTTCGGGCCTTTATTTAAGCACGACAGGTATTCGAAATTTTGCCTTAGCTCCCGGAGGTGTCCAGCGATATGTTTATCCCATTCGCGGAAATGAGGCGACACTCGGGCATGATCTTATCAATGATTCCCGTCCGAATGTCAGAATCGATGTTCAGCGCGCCATAAATACACGTAAGACTGTCCTTTCGGACCCCTATAAACTGAGGCAAGGAGGTCTTGGTCTTGTTGCGCGAAGAGCACTCTATGTGAATGATACTTTCTGGGGACTTGTTACAATGGTCGTCGATATGCCTCCGATATTTGAAGAGGCTGGCCTTTATTCCAAGCCAGATGATATTGAAATGGCGCTTCGAGACAGGTCCGGAAATACTATTTTTGGGAATGGAAGCGTTTTTGAGAATGAGCCTGTGATACTTCGCATTGAACTGCCAGAGGGCTATTGGAAACTGGGATGTATCCCAATGGGAGGATGGCATAAAGCAGCAGGTAAAAGACTTCTTGTCTTCCAGGTATCAGGGCTGATCGTCTTAATCCTTATAGTCATAATAATTTATCTTTTTATTAACCATTATTTGCTCTTGGTCGAAAAGAACGAACACCTAAAGCTTAGCCATCAAAAGCTGGAGCAGGAAGTCACCGAACGCAAGCAGGTGAAAGAAGCCCTTCAGGAGAACGAATCGCGCATGCGCGCCATTACCGACTCCGCCCAGGATGCTATCCTCATGATGGATCCTGAAGGTCGGATATCCTATTGGAACCCTGCTGCTGAACGCATTTTCGGCTACACGAGCTCCGAAGCCATTGGCCAAAACCTGCACCAGCTAATCGTGCCATCGCATTATCACGAAGCGCACCATGCCGCCTTCCCCGTGTTTCAGCAAAAAGGACAAGGCGCCGCAATAGGTAAAATGCTCGATCTGGAGGCTATCCGAAAAGACGGGAAGGAAATTCCGGTGCAGCTTTCGCTTGCAGCGGTACATATGAAGGGCGCCTGGCATGCCGTGGGGATTATCCGCGACATCACCGAGCAAAAGCAGGCGGAAGAGAAGATCCAGCAGATGGCCTACCATGATTCCCTGACGGGTCTTCCCAACCGGCAGCTTTTCTCCGATCGTTTGGGTATTGCCTTGACTCATGCCCAGAGAAACAAAAAAGAGGTGGGAATCGCGATGCTCGATCTCGACAATTTTAAGGACGTGAATGACACCCTGGGCCATGATGTGGGGGATCTTCTCCTCAAAGCAACGGCAGAGCGGCTGAGCGCAGCGCTGAGGAAGGGTGATACCGTTGCGCGCTCCGGTGGCGACGAGTTTGCGCTGATCCTTCCTGACTTGAAGGCAGTAGAAGACGCGATCCAGGTTGCGCGGAAGATTGTTGACAGTTTTCGTGAGCCCTTCCTTATTGACACCCATCAACTCGTTGTGACGACGAGTATCGGTATCGCAGTCTATCCCAATGATGGAACAGATGAAGGTGTCCTCCTGAAAAACGCCGATATCGCCATGTATCAAGCCAAGCAAGCAGGGCGGGACCGTTACCAGCTCTACAACAAAGCATGAGAATGCGATACCATTGCATTGCCTGTTCAAAGATTTTCAACTTGAAGTTGCCTGATTTCAAGTGGTAATACTTACTTCAATTCCAAACCGAAAGTTATGGACTCGCAGGTGCAACCGATAAGTCAACTTCAGCGGGTTCTGCCAAACATCTCATATACAAATGAACGCCGATATGGTAAAAATCTTCTTCTTCTTACGTGGATGGAAGGGATCTATGGCGAAGCGGGAACAGTTGAAAACATACGGCGCGCTGGTGGCGACGACTGTCTTCTGGGGGCTTTCCTTTGTGGCCACCAAGGTAGCCCTTGAAACCATTCCCACTTTTACACTCATCTTTGCCCGGTTTATGTTGGCATTCCTTTTTTTTGCCGCCATAATGATTCGTCACGGCGTACCATCCTTCACGCCAAAAGACCACTTGAAGCTCTTTCTTATGGCCATTTTCGAACCGGGCCTCTACTTTCTCTGCGAGACCAATGGACTTCTGTACACCTCAGCGGCCAAGGTATCTCTTATTATTGCCACCATCCCCATAGCAGTCATGATCCTCTCGGCAATCATCTTGCATTGTTTTTGGGGCCGTGCTCTCGGCGGCTTTCTATATTGTGAGCGCACGAAACCTCGGCAGGCGGTATTCTTCAAGGGCGATTACCAGTATGCAGTGTTTTTACGGGGCTGTTTTCTTCGCGCCCGCCCTCTTCCTGGATATTCCAACGCTCTCCTGGGCGGCGATCAGCTCGCGCTCCCTTGCAGCGCTGTTATACCTGACAATTTTTGCCACGGTGGCCGCTTTTTTCTTTTATAATTATGCCCTCACCAAAATACCGGCCTCACGGGCTGCTATTTTCATCAACGGTATCCCCGTGGTAACACTCCTTGGCGCCTGGGTTATTCTGGGTGAATGTCTGACCCTGCTCCAGTTGGCGGGCGGGATTCTGGTACTCTCCGCCGTCTTCATCACCAATCTTATGAACAGAAATCGCGCCGCCCTCTCCACTAATCTATAGATGCGTCCACTGAATAAAGTTTGTTTTGACCGGCGAAGACAGACATGATTACACGTGTATTTACTGTGGGATGTTCATCGATGGCAGGACTCAAGGAAGGGGGCTGATCTTACTATTCAAAATACCCCCTTCTTCTACAATTAGATTACCGCATTGGATAGTTCCCCGGACGTTCGAGGTGCCAAGAAGCGTCAACGTCCCGCTGACAATGATGTTTCCTTCAAATTTGCCAGCAATGGTAAGCTTCTCTGACGTGACGTCGGCCTTGACAACGCTTCCCTCTTCCATGATAGCTGATTCGGCATTCAGGACACCTTCTACAGTGCCTGTCACAATGAGATATCCCTTAAAATCCAGATTTCCATTGAGACTGCAACCCTTGTTAATAATAGAGATATTCTTGTCTTTTTCCTTCATGCCTGATCTCCTCAATCGTCTGCGCTTTGCCTCTCCTCAGTTAATTCGAAATCTATTTCGCAGTCTTTGATCTCCAAGTCTCTTTCCATATTTTCCAGGAATCATTAATGTTTTTAAAATATAAAGTTTTGGTCCCCACACCGCTTATACGCGATGAGCTATAGCGTTGTTCAAATGTCACAGTCAATTTATCGGCCGAATGATGTGATATCCTGAGGTTTTTTATACTGACATGAATATCTCTGTTTGACTGGCAGAGTGCAAACCGGTTATCAAGGTCCATTCCTTCGGATTTGAAATCTGTGGTATAAAGGGACGCGTAACCTTTCATATCTCCCGATTCCCAACTGGCAACCCATTTACTAACAAGTCCTATTATATCGTTATGGGTGGCGTAGTTGTTATTAGTCTTCTCGAGCACCGCAATGAACCGACGTTCCTTTCCGGGATTTAATGCTATATCTCCTTCGATGTACCAGCTATTACGCCATTTCTTGAGAAACAGTCTCCGCGGACCCGCCTCGTAACAGCGCCCGTTTACAGTGAATTCCTGCTGAAATGTAGCTACTGTGTATCTGTCGTGTTTTAACAGCGAAAGATTCTTTGGCGCAAAGGTAATGACCCCTCCGTATTTTTTTAATGTTCTTATCTGTCTGGCAAGCTGATCCCTTCCCTCTTTATCATAAATGGAATCCTTCCCATAGAACCTGCCAATCTTCTGGACGCTGCCGTCGGAGATGGTATTCGCCCATCTATCGACAAAAGATGTCAGTTCTTTTTCAAGAAAGGTATGTATCGAGGCAGGCACCCATTTAATGTAGTCTTGAATGATGATGGGCGTCTCATTAAGTGCAATAAATTGAGAAACATCTTTAATATCCCCGTTTTCAAGGGCAATGCAGCCGTTTGACTGGTGGGGGCTCAGCAGCTTGTTGGTACCATGTATCCATATATTGTTGCCCTTCTTCCCCTCTTTCTTGTCGAGAATATTAGGATAGCTGAGATCAAAAGCCATGGGGCCATATATGGAACCGAGGTGCTCACCGGAAAAGAACTTGATTGGGAAATAAATACCCTCCGGTGTTCTGGCGTCTCCCGATCTTATTTTTGTTCCTTTGTTTTTGCCGGTGGAACAAACCGTCTCGTACTTACGCTGAAAAGAAACCCCGTCAAAATAATATACAAAGAGTCGCTGCATCTTCTTATCTATAACGATCGCCGGTCCAACCGGCAGAGAAACCAGAGCCTCAGGAATGAAGGAGATCGTTTCATCAGGAGTATTCGCTCCGAATCCTGTGACGGGATTCATCGCAATGATGAAAAAGAAAACGCCGGCAAGAAAGAGGATCCCAAATTTTGATATGTATCGTACCACCTTCTGTTTTTTTATAAAACAGAAGGTGCTGACTTCATAAACTGTCATATATAGCTGGTCCTTAATGCCGTAATGAGACCTTTTCATAACGTCCCCTTTTGCCCAATTTCTGCGTCAGTCTCAAATTTTAATCCTCGAAATATCCAATATATACCTGTGGTTAAAATTCTCGCCTTCCTTGAACTTGAACAAAATTGAACATTCTGCAAAGGTCTCGTAATAAATGTCACCAGTAAAACTGACTGTGTTGATTGTTTTACCTGATCCTAAACTGTAATAAAGGAAAAATCAAGGAATTTCAAGGGATGTGTTTCTTGTAAAGGCTTCCTGTTTTATATGGTAATTTTCCATCCCCTTATTTTACAGACAGAAAAAACCCTTCGTCAAGAGTGTAGATTTGACCCCTTTCATCCCATTGACAAAAAGATTCGTCCAGATATATAATTAGCCAATTCGTGTTGTCCCCGGTCAAACCGGCAAAGTATCACGAATGAAGATGGGATTATTAATCTATGGATTTAAAAAACAGCGCACTTATTCTCGAAGGCGGGGGGCTCCGGGGGATCTACACGTCGGGTGTTCTTCGCTTCTTTATGGATCAAAGGCTCTTCCTTCCCTACGTGATAGGTGTTTCCATGGGAGCTTGTAACGCCGCGAACTATGTCTCCCGCCAGCCAGAGAGAAGTCGCATTGTTAATACACGGTTTGTTAATGACTCCCGCTATCTCAGTTATCTTCGCCTGTTGACTGGAGGCGAACTTTTCGGCACAAAGTTCATTTTTGATACGATTCCCAATTCGCTGGTCCCCTTCGATTATCAAACCTTCAGAGAAAGCGACGTAAAGTGTATCTCTGTCACTACGGACTGCAAGACCGGCGAAGCGCTTTATTTTGAGAAGAGCGAATTTGGAGATGATTATATTTCAATACTCCAGGCATCCACTTGTTTACCCTTTATATCAAAACCCGTTCGATACAATGGGCATATCCTGATGGACGGTGGGATCTCTGATTCTGTGCCGATCCGGAAGAGTATTAGTGACGGAAATCAAAAGAATGTTCTCGTCCTCACGCAACCAAAGGGTTATAGGAAAAATAGCTCTCAATTCAATAGATTAGCACGAATACGCTACCCTCAGTTTCCAGGTTTATACAAGGCCCTTGCCTATAGATATATCAAGTACAATGAGACGATGGATTTTATTGATGAGCTGGAACAGCAGGATGAGGTCTTCACCATCAGGCCCGCCTCGGTGCTGTCAGCTGGGCGTATCGAGCGGAACAAGGACAAGCTCTACTCCAGCTATGACCGAGGATATCTGGACGCATCGAAATCTTATGAAGGGCTTTGCCGATATTTGACAAAATAGAAGACAGAATGAAAGAACTTTTCGATGAAATGAAAACAAGATAAAAACAAAAAGGAGACAAGAACAATGACTGACTATTCTGATGTTACTCTTTACAGTGGCGGGCACAAGGGAGCCGAAGCCGAGTTCGGAAGACTCGCAGAGCGCTGGGGGATTCAGGAGGTTAACTTTTCGTTCAAGGGACACAATATCGAACGTATCAGAGGTGTTCGGGTTCTAGACCCGGAAGAACTTGCCAAGGGTAATATCAGCATGGAGATAGTCTTTGCCCGCATGGGGCGGATTTATTCAAAGGCTGAAACAATACGAAAGGTTATACAGTCTATTTTTCACATGGTCAACAATGGCTACCACGTAATAGCAGTTGGGTGGATACAGCCGGATGACACAGTCAAAGGGGGAACAGGCTGGGCCATTGAGCTTGCAAAGCTCTTCAACCGTCCCATCAACGTATATGACCAGGAACGTAAAGGATGGTTATCATGGAAGGATAACAAATGGATTGCTGAAACGCCGGTTATCACCGACAAAACATTTGTTGGAACAGGAACCCGAAATCTCAGTGACGAAGGCCGCAAAGCAATTCACGAACTTTTCAAAAACTCCTTTGGGCCAGCAAAAGAGGATTAACCATAAACAAAAAACTCTGTCATTGCGAGTGGGGCGAAGCAATCTCGTAACTCGTTGTAAATATAATAGATTGCCACGTCCACGATTTTATCGGGACTCGCAATTACAATCTGCCTCTGCCCACTGCATCAGTTAATATCCCGTGCCTTAAAGAACTCTATCTCCGGCCACTCTTTCATGCGGCGATCTAACTGCCATTCACTGGTTGTCAGAAAGGAGAGACAGCCTTCAGCATCCCTTGCCAAATTGGATGCATTTTCTTTCTCAAATTCAGCCATTTTTTTGCGATCATCACACCTGACCCAGCGCGCCACATTAAAGTTTACAGGTTCATATATGACATCCACACCATATTCCGCCTTTAAACGGGCCATAGTCACCTCAAACTGAAGAACACCGACCGCCCCCAGGATATAGTCTCTGCCCGAAACAGGCCTGAAAATCTGGACAGCTCCCTCTTCCGCGAGCTGGATCAACCCTTTCTGAAGCTGCTTTGCCTTTAACGGGTTATTCAGACGCACACGCCTGAAATGCTCAGGCGCAAAATTGGGAATCCCGCTGAACTTCAAAGGCTCTTTTTCGGTAAATGTATCGCCGATCTTTATGGTTCCGTGGTTATGGATACCGATAATATCTCCCGGAAAGGCCTCCTCCACATTTTCCCTGTCCTGTGCCATAAATATGGTTGCATTGGCAAGAGTTACCTCTTTTCCAATCCTGTGGTGAACGACTTTCATTCCCCTTGTAAATTTCCCTGAACAGATCCTGACAAACGCAATCCTGTCCCGGTGGGCGGGGTTCATATTGGCCTGTATTTTAAAAGCAAAACCTGAAAACTCTTTTTCGTATGGCGAAACCTCGCGGGAAGCAGACAGCCGCGCGCCCGGATGGGGGGCCAGTTCCACAAACGCGTCCAGCATCTCTTTTACACCAAAATTATTGATGGCACTTCCGAAAAAGACCGGCGTCTGGCTTCCTGTTAAAAAATGCCGGCGCTCAAATGGGTCGGCAGCGCCTTCAAGCAACGCGATATCTTCACGCAGTTCATCGGCCTGCCCCCCTAAGATCTCATCCAAGGCAGGATCGGACAGATTATCAATAACGATCCCCTCCTGCCCGAGGGTTTCCATGCCCGGTTTAAAAATATGCAGTTGTCTGTGGAAGAGATTATATACGCCTTTAAAACGCTGGCCCATTCCAACAGGCCAGGAAAGCGGCGTACATTCGATCTGCAGTTTATTCTCAATATCATCGAGGATATCAACAGGCGCCATGCCTTCACGGTCAAGCTTGTTTATGAATGTAAAGATCGGGGTATTGCGCATCCTGCAGACCTCCATAAGTTTTTCGGTCTGAGGTTCCACCCCCTTCGAGTTGTCAATCACCATCAGCGCGCTGTCAACGGCAGTCAACACCCTGTAAGTGTCTTCTGAAAAGTCCTGGTGACCAGGTGTGTCTAAGAGATTAATCTCAAAATCCCTGTAATTAAATTTCATCACAGAGGTTGTAACTGAAATACCTCTTTCCTGTTCAATCGACATCCAGTCACTGGTAGCATGCCTGGCAGCCTTCTTTGCCTTAACAGCCCCGGCCTGCTGAATCGCGCCCCCGAAAAGGAGAAGCTTTTCCGTCAGCGTGGTCTTGCCAGCATCAGGATGGCTGATAATTCCGAATGTCCGTCTCCGGTCAACCTCTTTTTGATTAAAACTGGCCATAAATTGTTCTTTGTTTGCCCCTTTATGCGCAAATAAAACAGCTATTACCAACATTGTAACCGTTAACTGTAAACCGTAAACCGTAAACTGTCACACAATTAAGCAGCCTCGTGAACCTGAACAGCTCGGCCACCAAGTCTTGCATAATTTAAAGAATTATGCACTCTTCCGGCTGCCTGTTTTTCAACTTCAAAAAATGAGAACTCTCTGTTAAGACTAATCTCTCTGATCATGTCTGAGTCAATTCCGGATTTGTCGCAGATTAAACGCACAATAGCGCCTTTATTAATTTTATCCAGCCTGCCCACATTAATAAAAAATCTCCGGGTTTTTCCTGATTCAAGACGCTTTTTTCTCTTTAAAGGCTTGCTCTTTGCTCTGAGCTCACGCACGTTTTTGGATTCAGGCCTGGCGTTAGCTCTGGGTTTAGTGGTTGCATTAATATCATCCGCATATTGTTTTTCAGAGACAGCTTTGCCGGCAGGTACTTTATTGAATTCAAAGCGTATATTAAGCCTTTTTTCCAGCATATGAATACGGCTGATTTCTTTTGAAGTGACAAGCGCAATTGAAATACCTGATTTTCCTACACGCCCTGTTCTTCCGCTTCTGTGGGTATAAATCTCTACTCCCTCCGACAGATTATAGTGAATTACATGGGTAATATCATTCACGTCCAGACCTCTTGCCGCGACATCAGTCGCCACAAGAATTCTGACAGAACCCCGGCGAAACTTCCGCATCACAGAATCTCTCTGAGCCTGGGACAGGGCGCCGTGAAGCGCTTCAGACTGATAGCCATCCCGCATCAGCGATTCAGCCAGGGTCTGGGTATCTCTTCTGGTTCTGCAAAAAACTAAAGCCAGAATATCAGGTGAAGAATCTATAATCCGCTTTAACTCCGGATATTTGTCTTTTTGTTGAACCGTATGGCATATATGCCTGATATTCTCCGGGCCCTGGTTATTACTCCCCACCCGCACCTCTACCGGATCAGTTAGATAATTGCGGGCAATCACGGCAACTTCCCGGGGCATGGTTGCAGAAAAAAGCCATGTTTTTCTATGGGCCGGCATTTTCTTTAAGATATTATCGATATCTTCTTTAAATCCCATATTAAGCATCTCATCAGCTTCATCTAAAACTGTATATGAAACCTGTGTCAGATCGGCAGCCCTGCGGTTAATCATATCAATAAGCCTGCCCGGAGTAGCTACAATAATCTGTGGCTTGCCCTTAAGCCGTTTAATCTGGGTTGAGATGCTGGCCCCGCCATATATCGCGACAATCTTAATCTTGCGCATATATCTGGCAAATTGCTTTAGATCCTCTGTAATTTGAAGACATAATTCACGGGTCGGGCATATCACGATTCCCTGAGTATGGAATTTATATGTATCAATCAGTTGAAGAAGCGGCAGGCCATAGGCCCCCGTTTTCCCGGTTCCCGTCTGGGCAAGTCCTACAAAATCTTTTTCACCTGAAAGAAGTACAGGTATTGTTTTTTCTTGAATTGGCATAGGAGACTGAAATCCCAGACCCTCAGTTGCCTTAACCAGTTCATCCCTAAGTCCCAGTAGTTTAAAACTCATTAATTTCCTTCCCTCAAAAAAATATTCGGAAACAGATAAATCGAAGCTCCCCGCCGCAAGCAGCGGGGAATATCCCGACGAGCCAGGATTCAATTCACCATTCCCGAATGCTGTTATGCATAAAAAAAGCTGTCCAGACAAATCTGAACAGCCACCAGACCAGTTTTGCTGCCGCTTATACTCGTATCAGCAACAATTATCAACCTTTTTATTGTAATTTAACAAAATTCGTATCCTCTTTAAATTTTATGACAATTGAGAGCCATACCGCGGGCAGGTCACCACGGCATCATCAATCCGGCTACGTGATAGCTTTACTCCCATGTGTGCGCGCCGCTTGTCGGAAGCAGCTACACAGTTTTATTGATCATTTTTAAGCCCTGCCAAAGATATCATAAAAAAGTAGCCTGTCCCCTTTTGTCCCCCCCTAAACCAGGTCTCATCTTATGATTCAATTCTCGAATCTGATCTTTCCCGTATCTTTCAGGTTGTAGCCGGGGAGATTTTTGGACAGGCTGTTTATTCTGACAGTTCTCCAGGAATAACAAGGTCAAACATCTCCTCCTTGAGCGGCAGAAAATCCAGACCCAGGGGATATGTGACATATTCTATACCGAGGCCTACGTCTGCCTCACCGAAAAAGACCTTGAGGGCTACATCCAGATGGCTGTCAACTTCTTCATTAAAACCGGTGACATCCCTTTCATTTAAACCCTTCTCTCTCAGAAAATATTCCAGAAGGACACGTGTGCCGGACCCTTCGTTCCTGTTTATGAATCTCGCCTTCTTCTCTATAACATCTTCCAGTCCCCGCAGTCCCATGGGATTGCCCTTCTTCACAATCAGTCCCTGTTTCCTGCGCCACAGATTAACCACTACATATCTCTGTCCTGAGAGAACTCTGTCAAGGAAGGGCAGATTATATTCCCCTGTCTCCATGTCCAGAAGATGCGTGCAGCATACCTGCCCCTTTTTCAGAGAGAGAGCGTGCACCCCCCTGGAACTGCCCATTGACGAATAAAAGGCCACGGACCCGGGAAAGTTCTCCTGTGAATAGAGAAGCACAAGTTTTTCCATAAGGACATCATTGCTTCCC
>JAFDAR010000036.1 GCA_019313735.1 Deltaproteobacteria bacterium
GCCGTGCTTCCATTTTCGGTTCATAGCTCAGAAGACATAAACTATGTACGGGACGGGATATGGGATATGCTGATTTCCCGTCTCTCGGTGAGCGAGGGCATACGGGTCAGCGCCAAACAGGAGGTCAAAGATGCGCTGGAAAAATTGGAGAGGAAGGAACCGACGGTTGCTGATGTTTATGGTTTTGGCAAAAAGCTGGATTTAGATTATGTTGTGTGGGGAAGTATAACAAAAATCGGCAACAGCATAAGCCTTGATGCGAAGCTTCTCGATGTGTCCACCTATAAAACGCCTGTTGGTGTGTTTGAACAGTGTCAGGGGATGGATGATGTCATACCCAGGATAGGTGATTTTGCGAAAAAGATAAACTACTATATCCTGGGGCAGACTCCCCCGGCCCCCGAAATTGCAAGCTTGCCGGCAACCGGAGCGACAGGTTCACCCACCACGCTCTTACAAGGCCCTGATGAGGCCGAGGTCATGAAGGCGAGGCGAGGCACATTTACTTCTGTGATTAACCCTGCCTTTATCACAGCGGCCAACCCGCTTGCCAACAAAGGATTCTGGATGAGTCAGAAATACAGAAAGACTTTCAAGGGAATGGATATAGGAGATGTTAATGGTGACGGGTTGAATGAGGTTGTAGTTATAGATGAGTACTCTGTAATGGTATATCAAAAGGTCGGAAAAGACTTTAAGCTCCTCAACAAGATCCCGGGAAAGGATTACAGCAGCTATATCTCGGTTGACGTAGCTGATGTGAATGGGAACGGCATAGATGAAATCATAGTGACGAACATGGAAAACCGTAATCTTGCATCCTTCGTACTGGAATTTCAGGATGGAAAATTTGTCAAGACAGCATCCGGTCTAAGATGGTTTTTAAGGGTCGTTGACATGTCAGGTGTGCCGCAGTTATTGGGACAGAAACAAGGAATGGATGAGCCCTTCAGCCTCCCCATATATGAAATAGTTTGCACAGATGGAAAGTATACAGAAGGTAAAAGGATGTCTATACCGCAGGGACTCTCCGTTTATGGGCTTACCATTGGCAGCTTGGGTGAAAATAAAGTCAATAGAGTTATTGCGCTCGATAACTACGGACACATCTGTATTTACAAAAAAACAAAGGAGTCGGCTTATTTCAAGATCCACGTTATGGGGGGAAGCGACAAATTGATATGGAAGGGCGATGAGGTGTTCGGGGGATCCAACAACTACTTTTATTTTGGGGACGTTCTGGAAACCACAGACAACAAGTCCGGTCCTGAGAAGGTGTTCATCAAGGAAAGGATCCTTACCTATGATATCGATGGAAACGGGAAGAAAGAGATCATTGTCGTTAAGAATCTATCACCTATTGGAAGGGTGATGAAAAATGTCCGAACGTTTACGCGCAGTGAAATATATAATCTGGGGTGGGATGGTCTCGGACTGGCCGAGAACTGGAGGACAAAGAAGATTCAAGGGTATGTGGCCGATTATCAGATCAAAGATATAGACAATGATGGTAAGGACGAGGTTGTGCTTGCTGTAGGACTCGGAACGACCCTGTCGAGGAGTGTAATAGTGGCTTACGATTTTGATATTCAATAGATTCAGTGGGATCTTGACACGTAAGCAAATATAATGTAGGAGTACGTCGCAATTTGAGTGAGGCGGTGTAGCTCAGATGGTTAGAGCATACGGCTCATATCCGTAGTGTCCGGGGTTCAATTCCCTGCACCGCCACCATATTAAAACAAAAAAGCCCGGGGAGATTTTTCCCGGGCTTTTTACGTCTCATTTATGGGCGTTATTTGAACAACATTGTGAATACAAATGCGAGAATGAACAGGAAACCTATGACAAGAACCACGGAAACCCCCACGGGGGTAATGGTGACAAGCTCCGGTTCTGCATTAGAAACACTGCCTTTTTTTCCTTCGATCTTCCTGTAAGCTTCCACGAATAGGGTTATCGGCCTTTTACAGAAAGCGGCCAGGTTTTTGGGAAGACGTTTTATGAATATATATTCACATAACCCGGCTATCCCGGAGGCTATTCCCGTAACGACAGAGACCACGAGCCGCGAGCCCTTGCGGTATATCCAGTCCGTATCGAGTGTGATCGTTTCCGTCCGTTTCAGCAGTTTCAGGAGGACGAAAAACGCCAGCCCTGAGAAAAAGAGAAGCTGCAGCATACGCACCACATGAAGACCAGTGTAAGCATGGTAGTCTACGGGATAGGGGAGTATGTTGTAGAGAGGTTGCGGGTAGACGCCTATCGCGATGCATAGAAAGGCGAAGAAGACCATTGCCCACTGCATGTTCGGTTTTGGGTCAGATACACGCAGGCCCTTGTCCTTGGCAAAGAAGACAAAATATGGGAACTTGATCCCCGCGTGCAGAAAGACGCCGGCGGAGGCCGCTTCGAGTATGAAGTAGATGATAGTAAGGTGCTGGTTTGTGGCTGCCTGGAGGATCATCGTCTTCGTCGTGAATCCGCTTGTCAGCGGGAAGGCGGAGATTGACGCCGCCGCTATACAGCAACAGATGAGCGTCAGGGGCATCGTTTTGTAGAGCCCCCCCAGATCGGTACACTTCGTCTTCCCGGTCATGTAGAGGACCGATCCGGCGGCCATCCAGAGAAGGCCCTTATAGATGATATGGGCGAAGGCATGCGCCGCGGCGCCGTTTATCGCCATGGCCGTTCCGATGCCGATCCCGCAGACCATGAAGCCCACCTGATTGATGATGCTGTAGGCGAGGATCTTCCGGCTGTCGTTCTCCATGATCGCGTATATGATCCCGTAGAGCGTCATGAAGGCGCCCAGCCATATCAGTATCTCCCATCCGGGGAAGACGCGGATCATGGTGTAGACGGCGGTCTTGGTGGTAAATGCGCTCAGAAATACGCTCCCTGTTGCCGTTCCTTCCGGGTAGGCATCGGAAAGCCACGCGGACAGAGGGGGAACCGCGGCGTTTAGCATGAACCCTATCAGGATAAGCCAGGAGGCAATATCGTGCGACTGTATGCGTCCGACGGCCAGAGAACCGGTGTTGTGTACATGCAGCAGTATACCTGCCAGGAGGACCAGTCCTCCCACGATGTGGACAAGGATGTACCGATAGCCGGCGTCCAGGGCCTTTTTTGTCTTGCGTGACCAGATCAGCATCACGGATGCGACGGCCATAAATTCCCAGAAGATATATAGAGAGAAGAAATCTCCCGCGAAGACCACACCCAGGGCGCTTCCGACATACACAAGGGCCGAGAGGTGTTCCAGCTTCCCCTTGATATGGAGGGCGAAGAGGAAGCTCCCGAATGCCGCTATACAGAAGATGTATCCGAATACCTTGGCCAGTTTGTCGACGTGAAGAGGATTCAAATCGTACTGCAGGAAAGGGATGGTCAATGTCGCGTCGGGGCTGAGCCTGGCGATGTAGAAAAAGGCTATCACGGGCACGGCAAGTATGAGGATCTGTTTTGCCTTCCCACTGACGGCGAGCAGGAGCAGTGCACCGATGAAGAATATGAACGCGGGGATGAGAAGGCTACTTGTCATAATAATCCTCGTTCTTCTTTAACCAGTACTGCCCAAGTACCTTGGAGACGATAATCATTACCATGCAGGTGACGAACCCAAACAACGCGTAGAAACCCGGTATCTTGTCCCAGGGGTGCTGGGCGCCATGCGCGGGGACGAAAAATTCCGCCAGGACGCTTAAGGCAAGGATAACATAACTGAAGATTCTCAACTTTTTGATATTGTCGGGCTTGTCGAACCAGTCAAATTCTTTTTTCATCACACACTCCTGAATACGGCATTGAAAAACCGTGGTTTAAAATAATTTGTTGACTGAACAATACCTCGGTTTTTTTGGATTCTTTTGCTTGGACAAAAGCGGTAATATTTTTGATGAAACTCAATTTCCCAAAGCAACCAACTTGAAAAGGCAAAAGCACACTCCCAATAATCCAAGACCTGTCTGATGTCAAAGGAAAAAACAGACAAGGCCTGTTTTGACAGTCCCATCAGGCTATATCAATGACAGGCTGTCGGACATGGCAAGGCCTCTGCGCGTGGGATAGATGTGATTATCCTTGATGGTTATGAGGCCTTCTTCCTGAATGTTGTTCAGCAGTTCATACTTTTCCTGCAGCAGATCGCATCGATATCTCTTCGAGAAACCATCAAGATTAATCCCTACCTTTGTGCGAAAGCCCAGATAGAGCGCTTCCAGCCGGAGTTGTTCCAGTGTCAGTATTTCTGATTTTTCGATTGGGGGCATTTTCTTGCTGACATCTTCGATATATCTGTCGACACAGCGATGATTCCACCATCGCCTGTTGCCGGAGAACGAGTGTGCCGCAGGGCCGAGACCGAGATAGGGTGTATGATCCCAGTACTTCCGGTTGTGCCTCGACATGAATTCAGGGCCCCTCGCGAAATTTGAAACCTCATAGTGTGTATATCCGGAGGCTTCGAGCAGTTCGGATGTTTTCATGAAAAACTCGTAGAGGAGATTGTCGTTCGGAGTATCAATCTTTCCAGCCCTGTATTTTATCCCCAGTGGTGTTGAAGGTTCCAGGGTCAACTGGTAGCAGGAAAGATGCTCAGGCCTGAATAACAGGGCCCTGCGCAGTGTGTTTATCCACGATTCCATGTTCTGCCCGGGGACTCCATAGATGAGGTCAAGACCCATATTGTCGAACCCCGCGTTTCGAATGTGTTCTATCGCGGATATCGCGTCAATAGAGGAATGCCTGCGTCCGAGAAATGAGAGGATATGTTCGTCAAAGGACTGTACGCCGATACTGATCCTGTTAATGCCTGTCTTAAAAAGTAGTTCAGCCGTCTCCCGACTGAGATCCCCGGGATTTACCTCAATAGTAATCTCCGCATCGGCAGACAAGGGAAAATATTTGCGTATACCGTCAATAATTTTCGCTAACTGCGCTGAGTCAAGCAGGGAAGGGGTGCCGCCTCCCAGGTAGAGGGTATCGAACCGGTCGAAACAGCCACGATACAGCTCCATCTCTTTCAGGATGGAATCGATGAAACGGGAGATTTTTTCAGTTGATGTGACCGAATAAAAATCGCAGTAGCCACATTTGGACAGGCAGAATGGTATATGTATGTAAATTCCGGGTATCATAAATACAATTTGAATTTTTACTTAAACTCCGAGTAAGAATAAGCTCCTAACCAGGACAAGCCGGAAAATCTGATAGCTGGTAGCTCAAAACCTTTTGTTGGGTTTCGTATTTCAACCCAGCCTACTACTGAGAACCTTCTTTAACCGTGAACTGTGAACTGTGAACCGCTATGTATTGTCGGATTTCAGTATCGCGATAAACGCGCTCTGGGGGATTGCCACAGACCCGACCATCTTCATCCGCTTTTTGCCCTTTTTCTGTTTCTCCAGCAGTTTTCTCTTGCGTGTTATGTCGCCGCCGTAGCACTTCGCGGTAACGTCTTTTCGGTACGCGGATATGGTTGTGCGCGAAATTATCTCGCCTCCGACAGCTCCCTGAATAGCTATCTTGAACATCTGCCGCGGGATCTCCTCTTTCAGCCTTTCACACGCGCGCAGGCCTCGCTCACGGGCTGAACCGCGATGCACAATCTGGGACAGCGCGTCCACCCTCTCCCCATTGACCAGTATGTCAAGGAGGGCAAGATTGCTCTGCCTGTAGTCTATTATGTCATAATCGAAGGAGCCATACCCCTGTGTAACGGATTTCAGGCGGTCGTAAAAATCGTATATGACATCGGCAAGAGGCATCTCTATAACCAGTTCGATGCGCTCCGGGCTGGGATAACTGAGGGTTGAATTTTCACCCCGTTTCTCCTTGCACAGCTTCATTACGGCCCCCATGTGGCGTTCCGGGAACATCATGGCAGCGCGTATATAGGGCTCTTCACTTTTGGCTATGGACAGGGGGTCAGGATAATAAGCCGGATTGTCTATATAGACTACTTCACCATCGTTCAACGTAAAGCGGTATCTGACGCTGGGGACGGACAGGATTATGGACAGGTCATATTCTCTTTCCAGCCTTTCCTGAACTATTTCAAGGTGGAGCAAGCCCAGAAAACCGCAACGGAAACCCTGCCCGAGGGCGATGGATGAATCCTTCTGATAAACAAAAGACGCGTCATTCAATTTATATTTCTCAAGGCTCACCGCCAGCTCTTCGTAGTCATCCGATGCAATGGGATAGATCGACGCGAAGACAACGGGTTTTGATTCCCTGAACCCGGGGAGAGGCTCCTTGCGGGGGCGTTTATCTAAAGTGATCGTGTCACCGATCTGGACATCCGAGACGGTCTTTATCCCGGCAATGATATATCCCACGTCGCCTGCCGATAGGCTGTCCTTCTTCTGGCGCGGGAGCAGAAATGCACCCACTTCCTCGACCTTGTGAACAGTCTCGTCGTGCATGAGGCGTACTATATCGCCGCCTCGTATGGTCCCCTCAAAGACGCGGCAGTGTATGATGGTCCCCCGGAAGGGGTCGTACTGTGCATCAAAAATGGTGGCGGCCAGTTCGGCCTCCGGATCTCCTTTGGGTGGAGGTATCCTGTGTACGATTGCCTCCATGATCTCTTCAACCCCTGTTCCTTCTTTTGCCGAGCAGGGAAGGCTCGCGTAGGGATCAAGCCCGAGTTCCGAATCTATCTGTTCCATTACCTTGTCCACGTCAGCCGAAGGAAGGTCGATCTTGTTGATCACAGGGATAATTTCCAGATCGTGCTCCATGGCCATGTAAAGATTTGCGACAGTCTGTGCCTGAACCCCCTGCGCGGCGTCAATGAGCAGAAGGACCCCTTCGCAGGACGCGAGAGATCTTGAAACCTCGTAGGAAAAATCCACGTGCCCGGGGGTGTCTATAAGGTTGAGTATATAGTCCTTACCATCCCTGCTCCGGTAGGGCAGGGTGATGGCCTGGCTCTTTATGGTGATTCCGCGTTCACGCTCGATGTCCATGTTGTCAAGGATCTGGTCCTTGAAATTGCGGTCATCAACCACACCGCTGTATTGAATCATCCTGTCAGCCAGGGTGGACTTGCCGTGATCTATATGTGCTATTATGCTGAAATTGCGTATATTCTTCATAACAAAACAGGGAATTTCCCACATATATAGTAGCGCGGGGGCTCTGTCCCCCGCAATCATGTGCACCGCAGAGGGGGCACGCTACTGAAATTGCGATCATTTTTCATAATAAGATAAAAAGCCTTCCCGTGTATAAGGAAGGCTTTTATACAATTTTATTGGAATTTTTACTATCGTAATTTTTCGAGTAGTTCTTCACTGACCTCTTTGACTCCGGGCAGACCGTCAACCCCTATTACCGTTACTCTCTCTTTGAAATAATTGATGCCGGCGGTGGTTCCCGCCTCAGTGTCATAATAGATATCGTGCCTCTTGCCGATTGCCACCTCATCCTGGTCATCGGCCCGGGCGCTCAATTCTCCGCCGCAGACACGGCACACGAAGGTCCCGTCCTTCTCGGCCGGCTTGATGGCATATTGTTGGGATGATTGTTGTCATTCGCGCAGAGCCTCCGACCCATGATCCTGTTCTTGGAGGTCTGTCTGTCCAGTATTATCTCGATTACGTAATCCAGCTTTATACCTTCCTTCTCCAGCGCGTCATACAAGGCCTCCGCCTGGGCCAGATTTCTCGGGAAACCGTCCAGGAGCCAGCCATCCTTGCAGTCGTCTTCCTTCAGGCGATTCAGTATCATGGGAACCGTAATTTCATCCGGCACCAGCTCACCCTTGTCTATATATCCCTTCGCCTTTTTGCCGAGCTGGGTTCCCTTGGAGATATTCTCCCTGAAGATAACACCCGTCTCGATGTGGGCCACCCCGAACTTCTTCTGAACAATCGCTCCCTGCGTTCCCTTTCCGCTTCCATTCGGTCCAAAAATCAAAATATTCACTATGTTAATCTCCTTTCAGGATATTGATAAAAGTATTAGCTTCCTGCGCTTTCTTGATGCCCTCGGACAGCCTCCTATGGGGCAGGAACCTTATAAGGGATTACCCCTGTTATCGCAAGGGTAAAAGTTACTTCCCCTCGGCCACGACCCGGACCTGCGCTCGCAGGTTCAGCAGAAAGGACGTCTTATCCTGCTGGATCTGTACTGTCTCGTCATAATTCTCACCAAAGATGGTGTTCACTACCTTCTCCCTGTCGCCGTTGAACCGGTCGAGGTAGCCATCGATACTCTCCTTGAATAACACGGTCGTT
>JAFDAR010000037.1 GCA_019313735.1 Deltaproteobacteria bacterium
TACTTTCCGGCCATCGCTCTTTCTCCTTTCATCAGTGTTTTATTGGCTAACACTCTTTTAGGAGATATCGATGGCCTATTGCAATATATCAAATTGCGAACTTTCTTTTACACTGCAACGACTGGCTTGAGATCGATCGGGAGAGAATCGATCAGTTTGCCGCCTGCACCGATGATTATCAATGTATTCACGTAGACGAGGCCAGAGCGGCCAAGAGCCCATTCGGCAGGACCATTGCTCATGGATTTCTACTGTTATCATTGGTGAATTTCTTTCGATGTAAAGGTAATTTTATTCCGGAGACCACAAAGATGTCCGTGAATTACGGTCTGAACCGCGTGTGGTTTCTCGCTCCAGTGGCGGTGGGTTCACGAATACGGGATCGGGCGGTCCTGTCGGGCGTTGAACGACGGTCGAAGGGGCGGGTTCTCGTAACGGTGACCCATACCCTTGAAATCGAGAACGAAGAGAAACCTGCCTGTGTGGCGGACGTCCTTTCGCTTTTCTACGTATGAACAATGCGGCGGCGTCCCTGATATCTCAGCAGTGCCGCCGGATCGTTACTTCTTCAGTGCCTTTTTTATGTGGCATATTACCGGTCCGTTTTCCATGATACACCGGGCGCAGGAAATGCATGTGGCGGGCCTGCGGTCGTTTTCCATCCAGCGGTACGGCAAATCCGGTTCCATGATAAGGGGCCGGCAGAGGGCAACGGCATTAATTCCCTGCCGGAGGATGTCTTCAGCCGTTTCGATGCTTCGTATTCCACCGACGACGATGATCGGGAAGTCGGGTAAATGGTTTTTTATGTACAGGGCAACATCGAGGTTGTATGCCTCATTTATGTGAGGCTTGATTTTTTCTTTAACAGTGCTGTCCAACGGGGCGATTCCCTTACTGATTTCAACGCAGTCAAGTCCGGCTTTGATGAAATCCTCTATGCTCAGGAGCAGATCGTTTTGGTTGTTGCCGTTCTCATCAATATCGGTGCCGACCTTAATGGTTACAACAAAGCCTTCGCTCACAGAAGATCTTATTCCCTTAATGATATCTTTTATTAAACGTGTGCCGCCGTTTCTTCCGCCATATTCATCGTTTCTGGTGTTTGTAACGGGCGAGAGAAACTCTGAAAGGAGATAACGGTGTGCTCCATGAATCTGGATTCCGTCAAATCCGGCCTTTTCTGCACGCGCGGCAGCAGTGATAAAGTTGCTCCGGATCTTCTCTATTTCTTTGAGAGAAAAATCATTTGCTCCTTTGATGGCCCGGTCTGTATTTCCTTTAGTCCCCAAGGGTTGGGAGCGCGATCCTCCATGGGAAATCTGGAGAAGGATTCGTGAACCTGATGCATGCACCGTGCCGGCTATCTTCGTCAGGCCATCGATACAGTAATCGTCATGGATGCCTAGTTGACCTTCCTTTGTCCTTCCGTCGGGAGACACAAAGGCATGTCCCGTGATGATCAGCCCAATGCCGCCTTCGGCGAGTGTTTTGTAAATGTTAGCGATTTCGTCGTTGACTTCCCCGGTAGCTTCGGCATTTCTTTCGCCGGTGGCCGAGCGGACCAGCCTGTTTTTGATCTCTAACGAACCTATTGTCCAGGTACTGAATAGTTCTCGTTCCATTAATCCTCATCCTCCATCCCATTCAGAAATTTTCTCAGTTGCAACAATCTTACGTCGTGGCTTCTTAAAGTTTCTTCGACACGTTTGTCTCGGTAGTCGTAAAACCCCTGGCCGCTTCTCGCATCGCTTACTATCTTTACCTAATCAATGGCTATCTGATAAGAAATTCTCCTGCGGCCGATCGTTTGATGTATTACCACAATTCCCAGAAACAAAACGAGACTACACACGTAAATGGTCATGTTCCAACTTGCGAAATATGCAACGATAAAACCAGAGGCCATGGGAGCCACGACGCCGGCAAAATTTCCCGAGGTATTCATTATCGACGCAAGAATACCGGCGTGAGACCCGGCAAGATCTATCGTAAGCGCCCAGTACATAGGGGTTGAGATGCTGCGCATTGCCTGAGATATTGTTATCAGCAATACTGCTGCAAAGGCTGATGGAAAAAGGGGAATCAGGGCAATGGAAAGGGCCGCGCTCCCCATTCCCGCATAAATCAGGAATAAACGGCTTCTGGTAGTTGGCATTCCCTTTTTTACCAGGAAATCTGAAAGCCAGCCTGATACGTTTACGAAGATGAACGCGGCAAAACTCGGAATAATCGCTACAAAACCCATTGACAGAAGTGAAAAGCCATGGACCTGCATGAGATAGGTGGGAAGCCATGCCATGAAAAAGTAGACCGCATAATTATGAGAAAAATATGAAATAGTAAGACCCAGGTTTGACCTGTCGGTTAGAAGTGTTCGCCAGGGTATCGCTGTTTTGGATTGACTTCCCGTGATACTTATTGTCCGTGTTGAGACAATGAGAAGGACACACCATATCAAGCTGAGCAAAGCTGTCAAATAGAATATACTTGCCCAACCATATTTCCCTATTACCCATGCACCAATGGGAAGTGCTGTTAAAATACCGATATGCGCTCCCGAAAGTATGAACCCCTGAATACGCGCAACATGCTCGGGTTTGCTAATACGTGAAACGATGTTCGTCGCACAGGGAAAATAGGGCCCCTGTGCTACTCCCGTGAGGCCACGAATGGTGCTCATCACCCATACTTTCATACTGAGTGGAGTGAATGCACTCAGAAGAGCTGACAAAAGCATGCTCGCGTACAGGACACGCTTCCCACCGAACCGTTGGGCAAGGATCCCCCCGGGAATCTGCATGATTACATATCCCCAGAAAAATGCCGACAGGATGACCCCCATCTCCGCCTCGGTTAATCCCTGCCGTATTAATTCAGGAGCGGCGACGGACATGGCCATACGCGAAAAGAAGTAGAGAAAATTTGCAAAAAAAAGGTAGGAAAAGAGCGAAATGTGCTGTGTTTTGTTCTGAAGATTCATAGAATTCCTTGCACACGTGCATATGTCACCCCATTATCATGGCGAAACTTCGCACACATCCTCATGGAGAAACATTCGTCAAAAACGGTCTCCTTATCCTGTTTGCTAATGTCATACTGGACATAGCCGATTGCGCGGAACCACCATTTCAGGCGGCTCCGCGTATAAGTTGCCCTGAACGAGACTTGATTTGACAGATCAATATCTCCCGGCCAATAATAATTGTGTGGCTATTATTGCGCCAAGGTTCTTTTCAACACATAACTGCTTTCCTGACATGAAAGTCTCCATCGGTGTTCTGCCCTGATATGGTTTCCCCCGTGGGTCTGCTCCTCATTGACGAAGCTGTTGTGCGTCGAGAGACTTCAGCCAATAAGAGAAATTTATTTAAAGGGCCAACGGCTGGGATTCCGATATGGCCCGATGTGCCCCATGCAGTCTCGTGTTCTGTGGAACGCAAGGAATTTCGAGAATCCCCATGCCGCCTGTTATTAGGTATGGGAAAGCCAGTTTTTTATAACCTCCTCCGCCGCGCTGTAAGGATCTTTTTCTTTCTCCGCAATTGCCTGTATAATCTGTTCGAACGCCCCATTTTCCCGCAGGTGTCTCAAAATGGTTTTCGTGACATCTGATTTGAGGATTTCAAAAAACTCAAATTCGGCCCTTTTGCGGTCATTGTTGTTTTGAAAGCGGTTTTCCTGAAGGGCTTTTTTGTGACTGAAAATCAAATTGATCAGCTCAATGATTCCAACGTTTTTGATTGATTCCGTTTTTGTGATCGGGGGTATCCAGAAATCCGAATGGTGCCCCGCCATTTCGAGCATAATCTTCAATTCCTGCTCAAGCTTTACACTTCCCTCGCGCTCACATTTGTTGATGACGAATATGTCGGCGATCTCAAGAATTCCCGCTTTAATGGCCTGTATTGTGTCGCCCTGTCCTGGTACCAGGACTACAATCGACGTGTCTGCCATGTTCACGATGTCGACTTCGTCCTGCCCGACACCGACGGTTTCTATGATAATAATGTCTTTACCCATGGCGTCCATCACCCTGGCGATATGGTGGGTGGCACGGGAGACACCGCCCATATATCCCCGTGTTGCCAGGCTTCGTATGAAAACTCCCTCGTCGTTGGTATATTGCTGCATCCTGATTCTGTCGCCCAGGATGGCGCCCCCGGTAAAGGGGCTGGTCGGGTCAACGGCGATGACTCCGATCGAACGATTCCGCTGCCGCAGTTCCCCGACAAGTGTGTTGACCAGGGTGCTTTTTCCCGCGCCCGGTGCTCCGGTGATGCCGATGATATGGGCCTTTCCCGTCTTGTGAAACAGCTCTTTCAGCTCCGCCAGGGCACTCTCTTTTTCGTCGTCGATGTCGCTCATGAGCCTCGCGGCGGCTCGTATATCACCGGCTATAATCCTTGATGCGAGCAGGGGCGTTTCTGTGTGTGGAAGGTTTGCCATTGTCCTGTGCTACTCCTCTTCGTTGGCGATAACAATTTTCTTTTTCCTGATGCCCCTGATCAGCATTACGATAGAAAATACTGTTAGTACAAGAAATGCGAGGGAGACGGGGCTTGTCACAAATATGTCGAGACCGCCGCCCGAAATAAGGAGCGACTGACGAAAAGCCCTTTCAAGAATCGGTTCAAGGATGAAGGCGATCAGGAGCGGAGCAACCGGGAAGTCAAAACGCTTCATGACGTAGCCGAACAATCCGAAGGCAAGTGCTGCCCATACATCAAAGAGACTCTGATTAATGGCGAATGCTCCGATAATGCAAAAAACAAGGACGGCGGGAAAGATAAGGGCCGTCGGTACATCTGAAACACGGTTGGCCACCTTTATATATTGTGACGCAACGAGAAACATGATGACGTTTGCACAGAGCAGGCTTATAAAGATTGCATAGATCAAGTCTATGTGTTCCGTGAAAAGCAGGGGGCCGGGATGCAGCCCCTGCATCATAAAGGCACCGAGCAACACGGCGGCGCCGATATCGCCGGGGATGCCCAATGTCAGAAGGGGGATAAGGTTTGCGCCCGCTACGGCATTGTTGCCGGCTTCAGCCGCCGCAACGCCTTCTATGGAGCCCTTACCGAACTGATCCGGATTTTTTGACATCTTTTTTGCCTGTCCGTAACTCACGAATGCGGCAACCGTAGGGCCGATTCCGGGAATTGCACCCAGAAAGGTGCCGACACAGGACGCCATGCCTATGATCTTCATGACACCCTTTATTTCTTTCAAGCTGACACGGTTATCCTCGGGTTTTGGTGATCGTTCGTGAAGAATGGCTTTTTTGGAACCAGATAATTTGCGAGCTGCATATACCAGAACTTCGGATACCGCAAATAATCCAATCAACATTGGAATAAGGGAGAATCCTTCGTCAAGTTGTATTAACCCGAATCCGAGGCGACGGGTGGAAAGCATCGGGTCCAGGCCCACTGTCCCCAGTAGGAGACCAGCTGCGGCAGCAATAAGGCCCTTGGTCAAAGATTTTCCCGCCACCATGGTGATAACCATAAGAGAGAATAAAATAAGCGAGGAGGTTTCCGGGGGGCCCATCTTCAGCGCGACAATGGCCAGCGGCGGTGCGACGAGAATAAGAGCAATATCACAGAAGCCGTCACCCATTATCGATGCATACATGGCCATTTTGAGTGCTTTGAGGGACTTGCCCTGTTTTGCCATGGGGTAACCGTCAAGAACGGTAGCAGCTGCTGCAGGAGTTCCCGGGGTATTAATCAGTATGGCGGGGATGGATCCGCCGTAACAACCCCCTTTGTAGGCCCCGACCAGCATCGAAATTGCCGCTACCGGCGGCATATAAAATGTAAGAGGTATCATGAGGGCGATTGCCATCGTTGCGGTTAATCCGGGAATAGAGCCCATCAATATCCCGAGCGATACACCGAAAAATATCGACAATACATTTGATAAATGAAAGAAAATACCAAATGCTAAGATTAAATTTTCCACTATTACTAAAGATCCTCTCAACGTTATTGATACAGATAAATCTACATAAGGATTCCACTGGGCAACAGTACTCTAAGCCCCAGCACAAAGAGCGTATATATGAAAGAAAGAACGATAATAAGTACGAGAAAAATGTGGGTCCATTTTCGATGACCGTAATAAATCATCAGGAAGATCATTACGAGGGCTGTGCTCACGAAGAATCCGAGATACTGAATCATAAAGATATATAAAAATGCTGTAATTATCGTGACAACAACTTTTTTCTGATCGACATTGGAAAGCCCTGGCGACGTATCCGAGTCACTGTCTACAGTATCTTCGGAAGGACTCAATTTTGGAAAGAGATTGATAATCACGAGTAATAATGAAAGAAATACGAGCACGACGGTGATCACTTTGCAAAATATTGCCGGTGAGAGCGCCAACGGACCTGTGGGGTCATCTACCTGGTAGGGAAGCACAAAGAAGTAAAATATTACTGATAATATGAACAACAACAGGCCAGTCAGCACGTCGACTTTATTAATATTTCTCTTCTTCATGTAATGTTCCTTATAGAGAGAAGTTTCAGGAGATATCGCGCGGTGCGCACAATATCTCCCGAAAATTATGTCTTTTTTAGAGTATGCTATTTTGAATAAATTCCCAATTTCAGAGACTTAATCAGATCTCTTTTCTGTTTTCCATCAGCTTCGAGAAATTTGACCAGTTCCGTCCTGTTCCGCTCCACGCGGAGCAAGTCCAACCTTTTAAGGAGTTTCTGAAAACTTTTTTCCCGAGAAGCTCTGAGAAACGATGCTTCCAATTTGTCAACGATGTTGGTAGGCAGACCTTTCGGTCCCACAATTCCGAGACCTGCAGCGACAGAGAAGTCGTATCCGAGTTCTTGCAATGTTGGGATTTCCGGGAAAGTTGCAATACGCTGTTCTCCAAATACGGCAAGCAGTCTCAGGTCTCCGGATTGCACGTATGGTTTAAATTCGATTGTTTGTGCCACTGCTGTGACATGTCCACCGAGGCAGGCAGTAACAGCGGGTACACCGCCCTTGTAGGGGATATGGGTCCATTTTAATCCTTCCTTTTTCGCAAGATATTCCATGCAAAGATGCTGCCCTGATCCGGTGCCTGCCGTCGAGTAGGTAACTTTCCCCGGGTTCTTCTTGGCATAATCGATGAATTCCTGGAATGTCTTCCACGGCGAGTCGGCCTTAACGCACAGACCATACTGATACACGGCAAACTGCATAATCGGCGTGAAGTCATTCATGGGATCGTAAGGTACTTTCCGCAAATAGGGGATTCGTGTAAGCCCTGCCGTTAGTAATACACCTAGCGTATACCCGTCGGGTTTGGCTTTTGCAACCAGACCATGCATCAAAGCACTGCCACCGCCGGGTTTGTTGCTGCACACGAGGGGCCGATTAAAATCACTCTGTGCAAGGTTTACCAACATTCGGGAGGCAATATC
>JAFDAR010000322.1 GCA_019313735.1 Deltaproteobacteria bacterium
ACACCTGATCCCTGACCTCACAGTATGCATTCCCACGCAGGAGCATGGGAACGAGAAAAGGTTCAGGGTTCAGGGTTCGGAACTGTGAACCTGAGCAGTTATCTCTCTGGTTATCTCTACGGCTTTGTCCGGTTTTATATGCCCCCATATCGCGCCCGCTTTTTTGCTTTTCATGTTCATGATTATGGCCGCGGCCGTTCTGCTGTCCAGTTTTTCAAGCATAGCGCCCGCTCGGGCAGGGGGGGCAGACTCATAAATCTTTGCCAGGCTCCTGTACTTTTGATCATCTATCTCCTTAACCGTTTCAAGAAGCGTTGCTAATCTCTTCTCTATCTCCTGCAATCTGTCAATTTTGGAAAGTATCTCACCTCTTAGTGAATTTAATCTTCTCTCTTCCGACTTTAAAAAGTCTTCCCTGTCACTGAGCTCTTTTTGCCTTCCTAACAATAAAGATAGCTGTTTCCTTTCTCCTGACAGTCTGTCCTCGCATACGACGTCCCTCACCTGCGGGACAGGAACGGCCTCAACCGGCGAATCCGCCACCGCCTCATTTACAGTCAGAAAACAAACACCCGTTTCCGAATTTTTTATTATTCCTCCAACCACGGCGATCTTTGCCAGAACAATAAATAATATCAAAATCTCACAGGCAATTATCAGTTTTTTCATTTTTCACACCGTTTCAGGGATTGGGGGTCAGGGGTCAGGTATGCATTCCCACGCAGGAGCATGGGAACGAGTCAACTGTTAACCTCTGACCCCCGATCCCTGACCTCTGAAACCTGCTCTAAAAATTCCAGCCTCATCCAGCTCTTTCTGTTCCCTGCTGATCAAAGACACCCTGTATTCTTTCAGTCCTTTTTCTTTAAGAATCTCCAGGATTCTCTTCTTTTTTGAAGCATCGACAAGCTCTGTTCTTTTCTCTTTTAGTTCCTTTTTTGTCCTGGAAATAATTTCTTCCCGGTGATTTTCATCATCCTTCATACGACTGATATAAGAGAGATAAATTGAAGCGTCGGCGGCGCTCAACTTGCTCTCTCCCATCTTTTCCAGCTGGGAGACCAAATCCGCCCGCTCTCTTCTCAGTTTTTTCAATGTCTCCTTTTCACATTCAAGGCACCTCTTCGTATCCGCGAATTCAAGCATCCGCTTTTCTTCTAACTGCTTTCTATAATCTAATACCGGCTGCAATCTGAAATTAAACATATAACAACAGTTCACGGTTCACGGTTCACGGTTCACGGTTCCGGAAACTGGAAACCGAAAACTGGAAACTGGAAATCCCTGATCCTTTCTTCAGTCAAAAAGAGCAAGAAGTTGTTTTTTGCTTTCTTCAAAACCGACCTTTTCGTCAATGTCCTGTCTTAAAAATGAATTTTTTATAGGTAGCTACGGTATTTAGAATATCATTCGCCCTTTTTCTGTGTTTGTCATCCACAAGATCGATCATCAACCTGCTGATACTCTCCAGAACGTCTATCGCGGGATAGTGATTCTTTGAAGCCAGTTCACGGGAAAGGGTTATGTGGCCATCCAGGATTGATCTTGCCGCATCGGCAATCGGCTCATTAAAATCGTCACCCTCCACAAGAACCGTATAAAGGCCTGTTATGCTTCCGCAGCCTTCCACGCTCCCCGCTCTTTCCAGCAGCTTTGGCATAAGGCTGAAAACCGACGGCGTATAGCCCTTTGTGGTTGGAGGCTCTCCGATAGAGAGACCGACCTCTCTCTGGGCCATTGCAAACCTGGTCAGCGAATCGACCATAAGGAGAACGTTCATTCCCTGATCCCTGAAATATTCGGATATTGCAGTCGCCACATAGGCCGCTCTCATCCTGATCAGGGGATGCATGTCCGACGTTGCCGCAACAACCACTGACCTGGCCAACCCCTCCTCGCCAAGGCTATTTTCGATAAATTCACGGACCTCTCTCCCTCTTTCGCCGACGAGTCCGATTACGCTGACATCGGCCCTTGTATTTCTGGCAATCATGCCGAGGAGAACGCTCTTGCCGACCCCCGAGCCTGAAAATATCCCCATCCTCTGACCACTGCCGCAACTGAACAACCCATTTATCGCCCTGATTCCGAGGTCGATCGGTTTCGTTATCCTGCCCCTTTTAAGAGGATTGATCGGATCAGCATAAATCGGATATTCGTCTTCCGATTCTATCGGCCCCCCGTCATCTACAGGATTACCCAGCCCATCTATGACCCTCCCCAGAAGATTATGACCCACTTTTACATTCGACTTTTTCCCCGTGGAAAGAATCCTGCAGCCAGGCCCGACGCCATCAAGGTTCGCGAGGGGCATCAGAAGAACTTTTTCATTCCTGAATCCTACAACTTCCGCGCCAATCGTCCCGCCGTTGCCATCTGGA
>JAFDAR010000038.1 GCA_019313735.1 Deltaproteobacteria bacterium
GTGAACCGTTTTTGTATACGTGTCAAAACACGTTCGTATCGCCCTTTCCTTCTCTGACTATCTCAGGGGCATCATTCGCAAGGTTCACAACCGTTGACAGTTCAGGTGGCAGGACTCCTCCATCTATAACAATGTCTATGGAATGCCCCAATTTTTTTTCTATTATGTCCGGATCAGTTATTATCTCGCCCTCGCGCGATTTCACTGTGGTACTGATTATGGGACTCCCGAATTCTCTGACAAGGGAAAGGCATATCTCGTTGTCCGGAATTCTTATGCCCACCTCTTTTCTCTTTGGCATCAGGATCTTCGGAACGAGTCTGGATGCCCCCAGTACAAAGGTATAGGGACCGGGGAGCAGGCGCTTCATGATTTTGTACGCATAGTTGGTCACTACAGCATAGTTGCTTATATCACCGAGATCGAAACAGATAAAGCTGAAAGGTTGTTTTTTACTCCTCCTCTTTATCTCATATATCTTCTCGATACCCCGTTTATTGAACAGGTCGCACCCCATTCCATAGGACGTATCTGTGGGATAAACCACTATACCGCCATCATCCAACACCTGAGCGGCCTTTTTTATAAGCCGGATCTGGGGATTTTCATTATTTATCTTCAGCAACATAACTTTTATCCGTTTTTCATTCTGAGCAGGGCTTTCATCTCGGAGTTGCCCAGGATAAGTGAACTCAGGGCAAATACAGCAAGCCCCACAGCCACCGCAACTGTCAGGAACAACAGTCTCTCTCCGAAGGCCCCTTCGCTGTTCCATCCGAGAGTATAGTTTACTGCAATTATTGACAGTGCCATGACCCCGGATGCCAGCGTGGTCTTTAGCACAGATGTCCAGAAACTCTTTTTAAGAAACCCTCCCACCTTCCTTTTCAATATCACGGCAAGGATAACAACATTGACCGCGGAGGCAATCGATGTGGCAAGCGCGAGTCCGGCATGTTTCATAGGGAACATCAGCACAACACTCATTACAACATTTACAAGAAGCGCCGCAACCGCAATCTTTACAGGAGTCCTGGTATCCTGCAGGGCATAAAACGCGGATACTATGACCCTTATGCACGAAAAGGCCCACAGGCCGACTGCATAATAAAGCAGGGCCTGGGCGGTAAAAACCGTTGACGCGGCATCGAATTTCCCACGCTGGAAGAGCACAGATATGACAGGTACGCGCAGGACAATCAGGGCAACCATCGCCGGTATAGTGACAAACAGAATCAACCTCAGAGAGAATGCTATCGTCTTTTTTAACTCCTGATAATCTCCCCCGGCTGCCTGTTCTGAAAAACTGGGTAGCGATGCCGTCCCCACCGCAATCGCGAACACACCGAGCGGGAGCTGCACCACCCTGTCGGCATAATACAGGTACGACACGCTGCCTTCAGGAAGAAGCGATGCCAGGATAGTGCTTATGAATATGCTTGCCTGATAGACAGCGGCGCCGAACACCGCTGGAAGCATCAGGACCCCTATCCTCTTTATTCCCGGATGGTTGAAATGAAAATTCGGCTTCAACCTCGCGCCTACCTTGAGCAGAAATGGGAATTGCATGGCAAGCTGAAGAAATCCTCCCGCCATAACGCCCACAGCCAGAGATATTATCGGATCTCTGAAACAGTCCTTCAGGAGAAACGCGGCGGCTATCATGCAGATATTAAGAACCACCGGAGCGAGGGCAGGCGCCGCAAAGTGCCTGAAGGAATTGAGAATACCCATGCACAGCGCGACAAGGGATATAAAAAATATATAGGGAAACATCAGGCGGGTAAGGAATACTGTGAGCTCGTATTTATCCGGGACATCAGTAAACCCGGGCGCTATGACTTTGACAATCCAGGGAGAAAGTAATATACCGGCAACCGAAACCAGCACAAGAATAATGGAGAGAAGTGTAAAGGCGATACCCGCAAGCTCAACTGCCTGTTTCTTTGATCTTTTGAGGTATCCGGTAAAAACTGGAATAAAGGCTATGGTGAGAGAGCCTTCCGCGAACAAACGGCGGAGAAGATTGGGGATCCTGAAAGCGACGAAAAAGGCATCGGTAGCAGGTCCTGCCCCGAAGAATCCAGCTATTACCACATCCCGGATAAAGCCGAATACCCTGCTCAGCAGAGTCGCAAGTCCTACAACCCACGCCGCTTTCACTACACGGGTATTTTCTGTTTCTTTCTGTGGAATCAAATCTCTGGCTTTACCTATTTTTCCACCCTGTATTCATCAATAACGGTGTACCCGGCATCTTCAAGAACCCTGTAAAGCTCACTCGTATCATCCGTATCAACCCTAACAAACGTGGAGCGAACATTGCTGTTATCTTTGTCTATAGTAGAGACCAGAGACACTATCCTCAGCCCCATATCGTTTATGATACTCGCCACCTTCGCTATTTCACCTATATCGCTTGAAAGCTTGAGCTCCACACGGCCGCTCGGTGTACCATGTACCCCCATTAATTCAAGGAGGACATTCAGAAGATCACAGGTGGTAATCAGACCAACCAGTTCATCACCGGCCACGACCGGCAGGCTGTTGACATGTTTATCATTTATCAACCTGGCCGCTTCTTCAATAGTGGTTCCGGGCGTAGTTGTGAACACCTTTCTGGTCATGGCACTCTCTGTCTTCATCTCCGAAAGAAGATAATTAAGCTCGTGAACAGAAAGTGTGCTCGCCGGAGATGGAAGATTAACTCTGATATCTCTGTCTGTAATAATACCTACCAGTTTCTTCCCATCCACCACGGGAAGTTGATCGATACTATGCTCCTTTAAGAGATTTTTTACTTTGAGGATGCTTGTATCTCCGGTTACCGTTACAAGATCTCTCGTCATCCTTTTTCCTACAAACATAACCCAACCTCCGGCATCACATTTTTAAGAGGCAGCCCTTGCCAGTATCCTTGTCCTTTTCTTTAGCCTGTTTATCCTTCTTCTGAGACGGTTAATTCCCATCCTGTCTCCCTTCTTCTTCAGTTCCTCCTTTTTCTGTTTGAGCATCCCCATCTTTTCTTTCAGGGACGATACCGTCACCGGAGATTTTCCGGGCGTCTTCCCAGCTTTCTTTCTGGGTTTCTCTTTGGCGGGCTCAGGAGGGGCCGTTTCCTTCTCCTCCACTGTTTCTTCGGACTCTTTTACGGATTCCTCTGACAACTTCTCTTCCGGCGCCGTTTCCACTGTCTCGGGAGCGACATCTTCCACAATCTCATCCCGCGCAGCCCTGATAGCGCTTATCAGATCAGCCTTTTTCATGGCGCTGAGGCCCTCAATCTTCCCGGTGCCTCGTGCAATCTCCTTCAGCTCTGCCACTGTGTATTCTTCCAAAGCCTTCTCATCTGTCATGCTGTTCTTCTCCTTTCATGCCTGAATTATCACTGGACTTATAGCACAATGAGTCTTTCAAAATCAAACCAAATCAGATGGTTGAAACGGGAAAAGACCTGAAAAAGCGCAATTCATCAGCCAGATCCATCGACAAATAGCCAACTTTCCCCAAAGCAGGCTTGGACCTTAAACCGGAACTGTCATATTTGGTTTGCTATTATCGTAAGAAAATGCGTAAATTCCCTCCAAACGATACAAGAATTTTTGGCTCATCTCCCGATTAGTTGTAGCTATCAGAAAAACTCAAGGGGTCGAGGGGTCGAGTGAAATGCTGAAAACTACAAAGAAAGATTCTGTCCTTGACCCTCTTCTCCAACTAAATTGGAGAAGAACCAAATTCTTCAACCTGTAATTCGAAAATGGCACCGACTGATATAAAATCACTGCAAAAGAGGATACGCTCAGACGTGGAAAGGGCTCTGCGGCCGGACAGGCGTCTTATCACCGGAGAGTTGCGTCTCATAAGCAACTCCGTTCAGAAAGGCGAAGATGGTGAGGGGACACTGACCAAACTGCTGAGATTGGAAAAAAGACTAAACACATCCATCAAAAAGCGGGAGGCCCGCCGAAACCATCTGCCGAAAATAACCTACCCCGGTATTCTCCCCATAATAAAGAAAAAAGATGAGATCATAGAGGCCATAAAAAATCATCAGGTTGTCGTCATTACCGGCGAGACCGGTTCCGGGAAGACCACACAAATCCCTAAGATGTGCATAGAGGCGGGACGTGGCATAGACGGCATTATAGGATGCACCCAGCCCCGGAGGATCGCAGCGGTAACGGTTGCTCGCAGGATCGCCGACGAGCTGAAGGAAGACGTGGGAAAGTCTGTTGGCTACAAGATACGCTTCAAAGACAGAACAAACAGAGACATCCACATCAAGCTGATGACCGATGGCGTCCTCCTCATGGAAACGCAGTCAGACACCTTCCTGAACAGGTACGACACCCTGATTATTGACGAAGCGCATGAGAGAAGCACGAACATAGATTTTATCCTCGGTATTCTCAAAAGGCTTCTGGACCGGAGAAGGGATCTGAAGCTTATAATAACATCCGCGACCATAGACCCGGAGAAATTCTCAAAGGCGTTCGATAACGCACCCATAATAGAGGTATCGGGACGTATGTATCCCGTGGAGGTTCGCTACCGGCCGATTGATCCGAAGAGGGGAGAAGACGGAGAAACATCTCATGTGGACGCGGCTGTCAGGGCGGTGGACGAGCTGAGCAGAGAAAAACCCGGAGATATTCTCATCTTTATGCCGACGCAACAGGATATCGTGGATACGTGCGATATCCTCACCGCGGGCAAAGGCGGAAATTCAACCGTTCTTCCCCTCTTCGGACGTCTGTCATCTTCGCAGCAGCAGCGCGTATTCGCGCGAACAAGGAAAAGAAAGATTGTTGTAGCTACCAACGTGGCCGAGACCTCCATTACCATCCCGGGCATCCGCTATGTGATTGATACCGGCCTCGCAAGAATATCCGAATACAACCCCGGCACAAGGACCAGAAGACTCCCTATAAAGGTCATATCAAAAAGCAATGCCATCCAGAGAACGGGACGTTGCGGGCGGGTACAGAACGGGGTGTGCGTCCGTCTTTACACGGAAGAAGACTATGACAAACGTCCATTCTTCACCACTCCGGAGATACTTCGTTCCAACCTGGCAGAGGTTATACTGAGAATGATCGCGCTGAAAATGGGCAATATCTCTTCATTCCCCTTCATAGATTCTCCGTCTCCCGGAAATATCAGGGACGGATTCGCCCTGCTCAAGGAACTGGGCGCCACAAGATCGGAGGGAAGGAAAGTCTTCCTGACAGGCAGGGGAAAGGCCATGTCGCGCCTGCCGATAGATCCCAGGCTTTCGCGTATGATCATAGATGCCGAACAGTACGAGTGCATGGAAGAGGTGATTATTATAGCCTCCGCCCTGTCCATCCAGGACCCGAGAGAACGGCCCCTTGAAAAAGAACAGGAGGCCGACAGGGTGCACAAACCCTTCGTAAATCCCGCCTCAGATTTTATAACACTCCTGAATATATGGAACAGGTATCACGATATCCGCAAAGAGTTGAAGACGCAAAACCGGATGCGCAGATTCTGCCGAGAACACTTCCTGTCATACAGGCGAATGAGAGAATGGCGGGATGTATATGAACAGATATCAAACATCCTTAAAGAGGCCGGACACAAAAAGACAAAGGGCGCGCTGCAGGGAGAGCCCCTGTACGAAGGGATACACAAGGCCATTCTCGGCGGCTATATTTCAAGCATAGGTGTAAAGAAGGAAAAGAATATATATCTGATGGCAAAGGGAAAAGAGGCCATGATTTTCCCCGGTTCGGGACTCTTCAACCACGGCGGAGACTGGATAGTCTCAGCGGAAATAGTAGAAACATCGAGGATATTCGCCCGGATCAACGCTGTCATAAATCCCGAATGGCTGGAAGAAATCGGGGGCGATCTCTGCCGCCGAAACTATCTGGAAGCGCACTGGGAAAAGAATCGGGGCGAGGTTGTCGCCCAAGAGCAGGTAAAGCTCTACGGCCTGATCATAGTGCCGGGAAGACCCGTTTCATACGGTCGCATAGACCCAGTGGAATCCACCGCGATATTCATTCGAAGCGCCCTGGTAGAAGGTGATATCAGGGAGCCGTTTCCCTTCCTGATACATAACCGGAATTTGATTGAAGAAGTAGCCGGCATGGAAGACAAGCTGCGCAGGAGAAATATCCTGGCAAACGAGGATGTTCTCACCGAATTCTACGAGAAACGAGTCGGTATCGCCTGCAATATCAGAACCCTGAAGAAACTTATAAAGGACAGAGGCACGGATGATTTTCTCCGGATGAGCAGAGAAGATATAATGGAATACCATCCGGAAGAAGAGCTCTTCATGTACCCGGATGAAATTACCTTGGGGAACAAGGCCTTGTCCTGTTCATACAGTTTCGATCCCGGAAAGCAGGATGATGGAGTAACGATACTAGTACCCTTTGATGTCGCCTCAACTCTCCCCCTGGAATCAGCGGACTGGCAGATTCCCGCCCTTCTCAGAGAAAAGATAACCGCCCTCATAAAAGGCCTGCCCAAAGAGTACAGGAAAAAACTTGTACCCATTCCACAGACAGTGAACACCATGATACACAATATCAAAAGCAGTGACAGCTCACTCATCACATCCATGGCACAATTCATACATGAAAAATTTAACATCAATATACCAGCCGCAGCATGGCCGATAGAAAGCATCCCGGATTATTTGAAGATGCGTTTTTCTATCATGAACGAAAAGGGAGAGAAAATACGTTCCGGTCGTGATATCCGCGCTCTGCAGGAAAACATTCCTGATGGCGGGGAATCGCCGGCATTCAAGACGGCAAAGAAACAATGGGAAAAAGAAGGGATAACCTCGTGGGATTTCGCGGACCTTCCTGAAAGCGTTGCCCTGAAAGGTAAAGACGGAAATGAGAGTCTGGCGTACCCGGCACTGGAAAGAGAAAAGGATGGCAGCATAAATCTCCTTCTTTTCAGAGATATGGAAAAGGCGGAGATGGCACACAGGGAAGGCATAGCCGCGCTCTACGAAATACATTTCAGGAAGGATATGAAATTCCTGAAAAAGTGTCTCACCCTGCCGCAGGAGACAAAAAAGGGGGCAAACTGTTGCGGAGGAGCGAAACAGATAGAAAATGCCCTGTACCGGAAGACCATCCGCACTCTTTTTGAACGAGACATAAGAAAACGAGAGGAATTCCTCGAATACGCGAACTCCGCGGGTCACAACATCCTTCCGGAAGGACAGAGATTGTTACAGGATGTTATACCGGCAGTGAAAATGCAGGCAGAAGTTAGAGAGGTTCTTTACAGACTGGAGATCGCAAATACTACCAACAGGACCGCAACGGATTTCATCGCCGGCCTCAGAAAAGATATCAATGCCGGAGGATTTCGTGGAAATCTATGGAAAAGAAAGGCTGTCTGACATACCGAGGCATCTTCGCGCCATCGTGATTCGATCTGAAAGGGGCATAGCCCACCTGGAAAAGGACAGAGCCAAGGCCGACAGACTCAGGCCTTTTGACGACAAGTTGGAAGAGATGTTGAAAGAAGCCGCCCCTTCATCTAAAGAGAAGAAACGGGCAGTGGAAGAGTACGCGTGGATGGTGGAAGAATACAGGATATCAGTCTTCGCGCCGGAAATAAAAACCCTGGGTCATGTATCTCCAAAAAAACTGAAAGATAAGATAGCGGATATTGAAATAATGATATAGAAAAAGATGTTTTCGGCTAAAGAACCTATTTACACAAACATCTCTCCGTCGCGTAGATAAGCGGAATGGGTTCGTCAACAACACCAGCTATCACCCGGGCGATATCAGTCTAACAAGGTGTTAGTTTGTTTATTTTTTATTGTAAGTGTGTTATATGGCTATGGGTTGCATAGCATATATATCCCGTTTTCGCGAGGCACCAAGTGAACATCGAAAACATGTCAAAAGAAGAACTGGTCGTTCTGGTTTCCCACCTGCAGGATCAGGTAAAAAAACAAAACCACCCCAGATTGGATGTATCATCCGAAGAAGATATATATAAGATCCTGGCCCACAGTTCGCAGGTGGGCTTTTACATCATGCAGGACAAGCGGTTCCGGTTTGTTAATCACCACTTTAATGGGTATGCCGGTTACAGTGAAGATGCAATGCTTGCCATGAACCCCTCCAGTCTCATCCTTCCGGAAGATCGACGAAAAGCGGCAAAAAACGCCATCATGATGCTGAAAGGACATCGATTTTCACCATATGAATTCAGGATCCTCACCAATGATGGTCGTATCAAGTGGATCATGGAGACGGTCATGCCGATCACGTTCAAGGGAGAACGGGCCATCTTGGGCAATTCAATGGATATTACCGAACGGAAGGAAGCGGGAAAAAGGCTCGAAGAGTTGGAGGCCCTTGAATCTTCCATCTTGGATGCCATTCCTCAGGCCGTCGTGGGATTGCACCAGCGTCGGATTAATTTCGCAAGCAACGCTGTCGAAACGATATTCGGCTGGCACCGGGAGAAACTAATCGGAAGAAGCATCAAAATTATCTACCGCAATGAGGAAGATGCCGACACAATTGCTGGGCTCTTCTATACAGCCCTTGAAAATCAGAGAACTTTTATTACCGAGTTTCCATGCAAACGGAAGGATGGCCGTGAAATCCTCTGCAGGATGAAGGCCTCCCGGATCGGAGAAAGACTCAGAGATCGGCATATTGTCGTTACCTACGAGGATATTACGGAACAGAAGAAGGCAGAGGAAGAGCTTAAGCGGTCGCGTCAGGAGCTGAGAGAGCTTTCCACCCACCTCCAGTCCGTTCGCGAGAAGGAAAGTACACGAATTGCCCGCAAGATACATGATGAACTAGGACAGTCTCTCTCTGCGCTCCAGATGGATTTCTCGTGGATGGAAAA